>NZ_JBFHFD010001032.1:0-1521 GCF_041583735.1 Novipirellula sp. | reverse complement strand
TGCCAAACAGACGCACGCTAGGACTAAAACGCTTTTCCAAGTACTCGTACGCACTGGTTGCGTCGATCCGGCGGTAAAACGGCATCACCACAAAGACCGCCAGCACCGCGACCACCGGAATCATGAAATTGCCAATCGAGTAGACCCAATCCTGAGCAAACGATTTGGACGGAATGCCGGTGAACGTCAGCGAGCTGAGCATGGTGGCAAAGATGCTGCAGCCAGCGGCCCACCACGGAATCGTCTGGCCGCCCCGGAAGAAATCGTTCGTGTTCTTGTTCTTGTTGGTGAAGTAGACGCCAACGCCAACCATCGCAAGCAAATAGCTAAAAAGGACGATGTAATTGACCGCGCCGAAGTCTCGATCGGTGCTGGTCGGTGTGACGCGGTACACCTGGGGCGATCGCACGCGTGGACGAATCTCGCCGCTGGGAACGATGATTGAATCGTTCCACTTCACTGCGATCGTGGTGACATGGTTGGCAGGCGTCGCACCCGCTTCGACCCAGGTATCGGTGATCGTGTGATACGCCAGCGATTGTTTGATAAAGCCAGGATGATCGTCTTTGAGCTCATCGCCCTTAAAAAACAGTGAGCCATCGGCGCCGCCCAGCACGAAGATGTGGCTTTGTCCGAAGCCAATTCCGGTGCCAGCCATCACGCACCGCGGCGTTTCATTTCGCTGCCGCCACTGCTGTGTCGCGGGCGTGTATTCCCAAACGTCCTTTAGAAAGTCAACATTCTCGCCGTCTTGTCGCCGGCCGCTGATCACATAGACACAGTCGTGATACCCGTTGTGCTGTGCGACAGTCAGATTGAACGCGCGGGAGGGACCAGGACACGGCAGAAGCTCTTTCCAGCGGAATGCGTTGGCGTTGCCTCGCTGTGACAAGTCCAACGACCAAAAATCCGACATCGCCGACTCGAGTGAAGCATCCTGTTGGCCGCCAGCGAAATAGATCGTATTACCAGATAACGTGGCCGCTCCATGGGCACACGGCTTTGGTAGCGGCGGATATTCCGCGACCGTAATTTTTTCGCCATCCCACTGCAGCAAGAAGACTTCATTGTACGTGCCGGTGGAGTCGCTTCCACCGATACAGACGACGCCGTCGTCAGTCGAAACGGCGGCGCCATAGGCGATCGGTTTGGCGAGTTTGCCGCCGTCTTTCCACTTGTAATCGTTACGGTCGTTTCCGAGGCCCTTCTTGACGAGTACGAAGATCTCGTCATGCCATTGTTTTTCGCTCTGCCAAACCGGTTTTGCAAAGTTTGCACCTCCGGCGATGATCAATGCGTCATTGTGAACCCCTGCATAGGGCCCCGCAAATCCCAGCTCATCGGGCATCGGTGGCAATTCGTTCCAAGTCAACCATTGCGGCTCGTCGGACCAGGTCTTTGAATCAGCAAACATCGACATCGCGCCAATGAATACGCAGGCAAGAAAGATCGATGTGGCGAAGTGCCTCATAGCGAATTCGTCGAAAGCGAAGAACTTGATTGTGACCACTGAAAGTATCC
>NZ_JBFHFD010001031.1:0-1521 GCF_041583735.1 Novipirellula sp. | reverse complement strand
GTGATGAATTCACGCAGCGCCCAGAACGAAACGAAGCCAAACAGCACGACGACTCCGACCCGGTGCAGCACAAAACCGAATACAAAGATCGCCAGCATCATCCACCAGACGCGGACTTTGTGCTTGAATCGCGCAATCAGCGCCGATTCAATTCCCATCGGTTCACGACGCGAGAGCACTTCGCCGACGATTGTGGCGATTCCCAGCGTCGTGATGATCACGGCGAGCAGAATGTAGGTCCGATTGGAGAGCCACTGCGCGTTTGCTAGCAATGCTTCGGCTTTCGCGAGCAAGCCGCCCCCCTCAGGAAGGGAGACAGCCGAGAGTCGCGACAGCGGTAGGTCCGTCGTTGTATTTACGAATTGGCTTAAAACGTTCACGAAAACTTTCAATGCAATGCGGTCGATCAGCCGCGAGTAACGAAGTTCACAGCCAATTCAGGTTCACGATGCCGCAGAAATTGGCAACCACCCGGTCATCGTGCCTCGGATTGTAATGGCTGGGGCTACGTTCTGACGAGCATGGCCCGAATCGTTTTATCGGGATCCAAACGATGCAAATTTGCCGTCCTGCTGCCAAGAATCACTCCGCTTGCTGCGAATGGTCCATAAGTTGCTTATAGGTCGTGGTATCGCTTTGCGCTGTCGTTTTGGCGTCAAAGTGTGTGTTTACTCAATGAGGTGGTACAGAGCCAATGATGCTTTACTTTTTGTTTGTGTTGCCACCCTTCCTGTTGGGGCTATATGCCCAGTGGAAGGTGAAGTCGGCATTTGCGCAAATGAGCAAGATATCGACTCGAATGTCGGGTGCCCAAGCAGCGCGCCGGATGCTCGATAGTGCGGGGCTAAATTCGGTAGGCATCGAACAGGTCCGCGGAACGTTGAGCGATCACTACGACCCGCGTGCAAAGGTGCTGAGGTTGAGCGGTGACGTCTACAACGGACACAACATGTCAGCGGTCGGCGTTGCCTGTCACGAGGCGGGGCACGCGTTCCAGGACGCTCAAAATTACGCACCGCTCATGATTCGCAACACCGCCGTCCCCGCAGCGAACTTTGGTTCGGGTGCTGGGATTTGGATGTTGTTGGGGGGGATTTGGTTCGGGATCCCCGCCTTGGCTTGGATTGGCGTGATTTTGTTCGCGGCGGTCGTTTTTTTCCAGGTGATCAACTTGCCCGTGGAATTTAACGCCAGCTCACGAGCGCGCGAGCAACTGGTCGCTCAAGGGATCATCGCGGGCAACGAAGAGCATTATGTTGCCAAGGTTCTCAATGCAGCCGCATTGACGTACGTGGCCGCAACGCTGCAATCGATCATGACGTTGGCGTATTACCTGTTCATACTGTTAGGGGATCGCCGCTAAATGTGGGGTAGGCTTCTAGCCTTTTTATACCCCAAAACTTTTTCTTGCCCTTTCTCGTGCGTGTGCGAATGATTCTGCGAATTAGATTTTCATCGCACGGAGGTTGCACGGATGGTTATCGATTGGGTACGGCAGGAATTTGAATCGTTGGACCTGGG
>NZ_JBFHFD010001030.1:0-1545 GCF_041583735.1 Novipirellula sp. | reverse complement strand
TGCCAAAATGGTGCGAATGATGCAGCACTCCGGTTTGAACACCATTCCACGATTCGCCATAGGTCGAACCGGATTCACGTCCAACGTGATAGCTCACCCCAGCGGCAGCCATCAAGTCGCCTTCGTACGTGGCATCAATAAACATTTTGCCTGCGTAGGTTTTGCCGCTAAGCATGCGAATTGCGGCGATTCGGCCCTCTTTCATCGTGACGCCCGATTTGCGGTCGAGGTACTCGTCGCGGTCAACAGGGATTTCAAACTCGCGGACATAGTCTTCGTAAACTTGCTCGGCAACGTGCGGCTCAAAGATCCACATCGTGCGGTTATCACCATCGATCGCGCGTGTCCCTTGGCCTTTGTTCCCGTATTGCTGGCGAGTTTGCTGGACCCAAGATTCAGGACGCTCGTAGGCTTTATAAATTCGATGATAAAAATCTCGCGACAATCCGCCGATCACCGACTTGTTGCCTGTATCGGTCCACCCCAAACCGCCGCTGGTCAAACCGCCTAGATGATTGTCGGGGCCGACGATCACCACCGACTTCCCCATCTTCTTTGCCTGGACCGCGGCGATCACCCCAGCGGATGTGCCGCCGTACACAACGATGTCGTATTTTTCTGACGCGGCATCCGCTGCACTGCACTGCGGAATCGCGATGGCAGCGACGAAGAAGACGAGTAGCTGAAATCGTAGTCGTCCTAAAACGGACAAACGTGGCCTCGAGAACAAGCGAGTCATAACAGGGGATCCTGTGCAGATTTTTTCAGAGGAGCGGGAAGGAACGGAAACCAAGACAGCATCGCAAGCAAGATAAGGAACCAATCGCATCCCTTGCTGGACGATGACGTCAGGCGGAGACATTGTAGAATAACAGCGAAGATAATTCACACTTGCTGATTGAAGATGATGTCCGAAAAAAGGAATTCTCTGTGATTCTCCCCCAATCTCACCTCCCCAGGATGCTCGCGTTGGTCGTGAGCGTCTTCCTAACTGCTTTGCCATGGGTGACGGCGGCCGAAATCGCCGCTGCCGCCTCCGATGACACGAAAATCGAGAAAAAAGAAATGAGTTCGGATTCTGTAATGCTCAAACCATGGACGGGTCCCTACGGTGGCGTTCCCCCTTGGAACTTGGTCCGTCAGGATGAATTCTTGCCAGCGATCGAGACGGCGATTCAAATCGCGAGCCAGGAGCTCAACGCGATCGCGAATCAAAGCGAACCGCCGACGTTTGAAAACACAATCGTTGCAATGGAGCAAGCGGGCAAGACGCTTGACCGTGTGGAAACGCTGTTCGATGTCCACACCAGCAACTTGAACGTGGGCCCAATCCCCGATATTGAACGTGCAGTTGCCCCCAAGTTGTCCGAGCACCGTGACAGCATCTATCAAAACGAAATACTGTTCAAACGCATCGAAGCGATCTACCAAAGCGATGCGATGAAATCGTTTACCGTCGCTCAAAAACGATTGGTCGACGATCTCTACAAAACCTTCGTCCGCCAAGGAGCGAAACTGAACTCAAGTGACAAAGCCAAGCTATCG
>NZ_JBFHFD010001029.1:0-1577 GCF_041583735.1 Novipirellula sp. | reverse complement strand
GCCGCAGGCGGAACTTTGCTGCAAACCATTGACTTTCATACCTCGTGTTCAAAACCGCTTAGATTGGGCGACATCTTTGGCGGCGTGACCCTGGTCGGCGTTACCGACGAGGATGGCGATTCCGCGAGACTGGCTGAACCGAATCCAATCGAACATCACGGTGAAGATGCCGACACCGCTCAGCAAGCGGTTCCGATCACGCTTGGCGACAAGGTGATCTTTACTTACGAAGTGACCAACCATGGTAACGCTCCGATCACCTTGGACAATGTCGTTGATGACAACGGCACGCCGGGGGATGCCAGCGATGATCTGTATTGGCAACCGCCATCGGGAATCGACCAGGCGATCATGGAGATCGTCGATGAGGCGGGGCACAACGTCGGTGATATCAACAACGACGGATTGCTCGACGCCAACGAAACTTGGTTGTTCGAGGCGATGGACATCGTCCGTCAAGAAGGTGTGGTTGGCAACAAGGGAGTGGTCACAGGCAGCGTCCTAAGCGACGGAGTGTCGGTGTCACTGATGGATATGGATCTGAGTCATCACGTTGGCGTATTGCCCGCGATCGATTTGTGCGAAACCGGCGAACAACCGACGCAATTGAACATGCGTTACACCGCTTCGGATGAATTCATTCATGCCCAGGGCGACAAATCCGAAATCAATGTCTCGCATGGAAGTCTCGTCGGAGTCTCTAGCGTGTTTGTCCGTGTGACGGATGACGAGGATGCGTTTGCCACGGGCGTCGAGATGTATTTTGGTGGCACCGTGAACCAGGGGGATGTCTTTGGTATCGATGCGACATTAGCAGGCCGCTCGCACCTTCGTTCCAAAATCTTTGTCCATTTCCTTGACCCGACCAACGGCGACTTGATCCGCACGGTCGAGGTGCATGCGTCTTGCTCTGCACCGTTGGTGTTGGGAAATCAGTTCGCGGGAGCTCAGTTGGTTGGTTTTATCGGCGATGAAGGGGCGATTCTCGGTCTGCAACCCAGTGCGATGATGACCGGCGACGGCAATGTGGTGGCAGGGGATGTCTTGTTCACCGGCCGAAAAATGAAATTTACGTTGACCAACGTGGGCAACGATGAAGCTTTGTTAGAAAGCTTGCTATTCAATTGGGCCGAACAGAACAAGAAACTGAAAAAGATCAAGATCGATGGGGTTGAGATCTTCCGAACCGCAACAGGATGGTCGAGCGGCGGATTGTCAATCGGCAGCAATGATTGGAAAGCGAACACCGTCGATGACCGCACCCTCGCAGCGGGGCAGATTGTGTTGGTCGAATTTGAATTCGAAAAGGATGTCAGTCACGATTCAAACGACTATCGCTTGGACATGCTGTTTGATATCGATGGCGATGATGACGACGATACCCAAACGGTCGGAGTCTTGTAGGGGGAGACACGGAGACACGGAGACACGGAGACACTGGAATTGCCCACGAAAAGTTGACAGTGGACCGGTCTTAACGGGAAAGTAAATGGTGCGTCCTGTGGATCAGGATTCACCGACGAGTAACGGTTTTTTGACGGCTTGCTCGAAGTCGATGGGACTCTGATAGCCAAGTG
>NZ_JBFHFD010001028.1:0-1639 GCF_041583735.1 Novipirellula sp. | reverse complement strand
TCAAAGCGGACAGGGAACGGTCTATCGACGTCGCGGCCCCGCCGACAGCAAACTGGACCCTCACCGCCCCCTTGCCGAGCAGTTCAATCTGCTGCGAGTCGTCGACAACGACGCCTACCCCGCCTTCTTCGAACTCGGGGGCTCCACTTACAAGCTGCAAATCACCAAGGTCGATGCGGCCTCCGCCTCGCGAGAGTCAGATGAAGATTAACGACAAAGTCACGATCGGCGACGGATCCCCCACCTTCATCATTGCCGAAATCGGATCGAATCATGGCCAAGACTTTCAACTAGCCCTGGATACGATCGATGCCGCAGCCGAAGCCGGGGCGGATGCCGTCAAGTTCCAATCGATCGCACTCGACGCCCTTTACCTCGACCCGAGTGACGAAACACGCAGACTGCATCAAGCCATTGACTTGGACGAATCATGGCATCAGCCTCTGAAAGAGCACTGCGATAAGCGTGGCATTCTGTTTTTCTCGACACCAACGTATCTGCGATCCGTCGATCTGCTCAGTGATCTGTCGGTCGAGCTGTTCAAACTCGCGTCAGCTCAAATTGGCACGTTCCCTCAGCTGATTCAGCGTGTCGCTCAAACCGGCAAACCAACGCTGCTATCGACGGGACTGGTCAGCTACGGCGAACTCGAACAAGTGATCAAGATCTTTGAACGCAGCGGAAACAAAAACTACTGCATTCTGCACTGCAACAGTATCTATCCCACTCCTGCGGATCGCGTTTTCTTGGGCCGCATGGAGATCTACCGGAAAATGTTCGGCTGTCCGGTGGGATTCTCCGACCACACCGACGGCATCGCGGTCGCCACCGCCGCGGTGGTACTCGGAGCCGATGTGATTGAAAAGCATTTCATCTTGAAACGCGGCATTGTCAACGCACCGGATGAACCGTTTTCACTGGAACCTGCGGAATTGCAGGCGATGGTGCAAAGTATTCGCACCGTCGAGCAAGCCAACCGCACCGAAACAAGAATCGAAATCGAAGCCGAAGAGACCCAATTCAAAAACGCGATACGCTATCGAGCGATTCTCAAACATGACATCGCCAAGGGACATGAACTCAGCTCCGACGACGTTTATTTCCTGCGTCACCCCAGCGGTGTTGATGCCGTCGCCCTCAACCAAATGCTTCAACAACGCGTGGTTGCAACCAACGACTTGAGCAAAGACTGCTTGTTGCAGATGGACGATCTTGTGCTGCAGCCAGAACCGCAACCGGAACAATCTCGATGCTAGCCGCGCAGCGTAAACCGAGTGCCTCGATGGCGATGGCCGAACGAGTGCGTCAAATGCGTGAGCGTGGACGCGAGGTTATTTCGTTCGCGATGGGCGACACCCATGTCTCGCCCGCTCCGCAGATCGTTGATGGAATCACGCGAGCGATGCAGGCCGGGCAAACGCACTACAGTTCAGCCCGCGGATTGCCGGAACTTCGGCGAGCCATCTGCGAACACTACTACCACGCAAAATACCAAGACGATCAAATCTTAGTGGTTCCCGGTGTTAAACAGGGCATCTACTATGTGCTGCAATCGCTTGCCCCCAAACGAGTTTGCGTATTGGAACCCGCTTGGTTGGGATACAAAGCGACCGCCAATCTTCTCAACGTTCCGGTCGTT
>NZ_JBFHFD010001027.1:0-1640 GCF_041583735.1 Novipirellula sp. | reverse complement strand
TTTGCGGCGTTGGCGGCGGGATGGGCATGGCGGTTACCCAACACACCTCGATGGCGTCGTGGATCCCTTGCCATACTGTTGGCCCTCAGTTCTTTCGCCGCGATCAATTGGCCGCTGCTGTCGATCGCAGTCCGGCCGCCACCGCAGGGCGGCAATGACTGGGAAAACGGGGTGGCGATGCAAACATCTTGGGCCACATGTAGCCCTGCGGCCGCCGCGACCCTGTTTCGTGCCGAAGGGATCGATGTTACGGAATCGCAAATGATTCCCCTGTGCCTGACCGATGCTAGTGGCACTCCGACGCTAGGGTTGTATCGCGGCGTGAAGTTGATTTCCCAGCAGCACGACCAAGTGGTGGAAGTCCTAGATGAAACGCTTGAGGAATTACTTCACAACAATGATTGGCCAGTCCTGCTGGCGGTCGAGCTACCTTACGGCGTCGAAGATCGCCGCTATGCGGACCAATGGGGCTGGATCCCAGGAATGGGGCATTCCGTGGTTGCGTTGGAAAAACGTCCCGACGGCAGCCTGCTGATCGCCGATCCATCCGTCGGACTTGAATTATGGACTCCGCGTGATCTGCAGGTGTTATGGCATGGCAGCGGAATGCGAGTCAAATAAACCATCGTCAATTCAACCATCGATCCTCGCTCGTTGCATGATCGTGGATCAATGTCCTTTTCAAACCGCGGTTTACTCAGGTGACCAGCTTACTCAGGTGACCAGCTTACTCGGGTGACGGTACGCCTGGTTGGATGTCCTCGACTCCTTTGGGCTCTTGCTTGTCACGAGCAACATCAGGATCACTCAAATCATTTAGCTTTAACGTCAGCTCTTCCTCGGCGTCTTGGACAATCGCTTCCGCCTCGCGTTTCGCGTCGCGAACTTCCGCCGCCGCTTCCTCACGAGCATCGGCGATGATATCAACCGCCTCCTCTTCGGATTCCGCAACAATTTCTGCAGCACGCTCACGCGCGGACTCGAGTTTCTCTTGAGCTTGTTCCGCCTCTTCTCGCGGTGTGGTCGGTTCGCCTTGACAGCCCACGCAACAAACAGTCAACGCCGCGGTCGCAGCAAAGTGAATTATTTTCATGGCAGTATTGAGACTTGAATATTGCGACGATCCCCGTCGCAATCGAAGGAATTGGAAACCAAGGTCAAACAGCTGACCTCGGGGAAATGTCATCATCGGTAGTTGCCAAGCGGGTTCGCCGATGAGGGGGAATACGTATTTTGTCAGAGCAAAACATCCGCATTGGTCGCTGCGTAAATCGCCAAGACCGTCCGTTGTACTTGCCGAATGTTTCGAATCGCTCGCGTGAGTGCCGCTACCATCATTGCGAAACGCAGCACTAGTCGGCGACGGCTTCGAGAATCTCGCGGAGCCGAGGGTCGCCGGTTGCCCGCTTCGCGACACGGACATCGGCTTTGAGCTTGACCATCGCATCATTGGCTCGGCTGACGACGTTGTCTGCGTTGGTGAAATGACGCCAGATCGCTTGGTTTGCTTCGAGATGAAATTGCACCCAATTTGCATCCGACAAGTGCTCCATTCGCTGGCTGGTGTAGCGATCGAGGTCGACTCGTCCTGCGGTGCTCGGTGCAGTACGAGTTTCGACGGCACCTGATTCACGGATAAC
>NZ_JBFHFD010001026.1:0-1640 GCF_041583735.1 Novipirellula sp. | reverse complement strand
GATTGGTCGACTTGTAGGCTGGTTTATCCGCATCGTGATTTATGATATTTGCATTACCGGCATCTCGGATATCTTGGGTGTGTCGCGGATGGTCGCGCTGTTCATCTTCCTTGGAATCCTTGGTGTGATTGCGTTTGTCGGTTATCTGCTACGCAACAAGTACGCGACCGATACCGCCGACGATTTTTAATTTCGCCGCGTGCTGCTAGCGGGCTGTTGATTTATTGAGCCGTGACGCGTGAGCGGCCGGGTGCCACGCATCACCCCGGTGTCCTTGCGGACCACGGCTCACCACTGGGATTGACTTTCGACTAAAACGACAGCTCACTAGCTTTCGGCCTTTAATCGCGGATTACAATTAGCCCGCGGCTAACGAACCGACGAAGTTTAACGTCACTAGCTGTTGTGCAACTTTCCATGTCTTGTTGAAGCCTCTGAAACACGAGCGTTCAGATCGCTCCACAAAAATCTATGGATTTCCGCGTTAACCACGCTCCTGTTTTTTCAACCCTCGAATTCTCGCTGGCGCAGCACGAGTTCGTCGTTGCGCAGCCGAACAGCATGCTCACCATGTCGGCTGGGATTTCGATCTCGGCCCACGTTGGTCGATTGGATTCCGATGATGAATCCGATTCGGCCAGCGAAGCTGCCGCAGGCGACGCCGCAGCAACGCCCTCAAAACCACGCCCCCGTCAATCGCTATTTGGATCCTGGTTTGGTGGGGTAAAAAGCATGCTCGGGGGCGAGAGTTTCTTTACTGCCGAGTTCCGCGCAAAATCCGATGAGCAAACCGTCGTGCTTGCTCCGGAAAGCTATGGCGACATCGTCGTCTTGGACCTGCAACCCGATTCCGGCTACTTTCTGACTCGCGGTTCGTACTTGGCCAACGTCGGTTCGACTCATGTGCGGATTAAGTACGGCGGACTCAAAGGATTGATGAGCAAGAAGGGATTGTTCTTGATGCATGCCACAGGGCGGGGCAATGTATTCTGCCAAACGTTTGGTGCGATCGAGCATCGCAAACTCGAAGCGGACGAGACCTTGTATGTCGACAATCGTTTCATGGTCGCATTTTCAGACACCGTGACTTACAAGCTAGTCAAAGCGTCCGAGTCGCTGAAAGACTCGTTGATGTCGGGCGAAGGTTTGATCAACCGCTACACAGGCCCCGGCGACGTTTACTTTCAAACGCGTGGTAAACCAACCGGCGGAATCTTAACCACTTTGATTGACGCAGCATTCTGATGAATTTACAAGCGGTACCCGATCGTGAAGCCTTGCTCGAACAACTGCGTCGCGCTAACCAATTCACATGGCTATGGATCACCGTGCACGTGATCGGCATCATCGCGTTGGCTGCATTGATTCGGTGGGATCAAGTCGTGTTTGCCCCGATCGTGTCGGTCACCGCTTGTCTGGTCGTCCTCGGTCCTTTTGCAATGGAATTGGCACAGACTTGGGGTCAAAAAAAGAAGCGGATCGAGGACATCAAGGAAACAACGCGTTTCGGCGAACTTGACAAATACAAACTGCAAACGCTCTATCGCGAAACACTGCAGCGACTAAAACTGCCCGACGAGCGGTTGCCGGTTTACGTCACCAGCGACAAATCGCTTAGCGCCGGGGCGATACGTTTAGGT
>NZ_JBFHFD010001025.1:0-1674 GCF_041583735.1 Novipirellula sp. | reverse complement strand
GGTCCCGTTCGACGACCGTCATGGTATGAAGTCGACAGAAAAATTGGTGCGACAGAAAAATGAGACTTCCACGGCCATTTGCGATTGGACTTGAATGGACAACTCTTCCCCATTTTCTAACCTCTCCTCTTTTAACCTTTCTTTGTATCCCAGCGGCGTGGTATCGAGTTGGTGGCATCAGCATGGCCCACGCCGTGACATCGCCGTCGATTCGTCGCGGTTGATGCCAGCCCGATTCTTTAGAAGGCCCTTCTTGAGACGACCTTCAAAAGAGCCTGAAGGCTGACTCAAAGGTAGCTTGAGAACTCGAGAAATTGGCCAGCAAAATTGTATGAGGTTGAGACGTGGTTGCCTGAAGACGTCTCGTTTGGAGAAATCGATTGGAGAATTGGTGCCACCCACCCATTCTGCAATTGTGAAATCTTACTCAACGTGTCTGTGTTGTCGTTACCGAGCTGAGCTGGTCAGTTCCTGATTGTCGATGACTCCATCGTTATTCTTGTCAAAACGGCTGAACATCGGAGTAGGGCCACGGAATTCGGCCTTCGTGATCTTGCCGTCTTTGTTTGCATCATGGCGAAGTATCCGCGCCGCCATGCCTCTGCCCTCGCCACGCTGTGGCCTTCCGTCGCGTGTTGCGAGTGCTGGCGGGTTGGCCATCGCTTGCTTCATTTCATCGGCGCTCCACGGCGGAACGTCCTTTTCGCAGATCGTCAGTAACGCTGCGAACCAGTGATGTGCCATCACTTCGGCTCCCATATCGTTTGGGTGAACTTTGTCGGCCTGAAACGCTTGCGGCCAGATCTTGCTGGTCGGCGTCCAAACATCCGGCCCTGCATACACATCATGCGGTTTCGATTGGATAAAAGCAGCGAGCGATAGTCGTTCATTGCCGATCTCGGGTTCCATTCCTTGTTTGTAAATATGCATTGCGATCACAACAGCATCCGCGCCGTCGGCCTTTAACAGGTCCGTGTATGCTTTGATCACGTCTGCACCTTTGCGGATATGGAGGTGATCGCTCTGATCACGAATGCCTTCCGAACGACCGCCAAACGCCCACTGCAGTGATTGCTGAGCCAGCACGATTTTGGGGCGGGAGTCGTCTTTTAGCAGTGGTCGAAGTTTCGTCGTCCACGGTTGCATCGGCTCACCCGTTTCGACATTCATCCACTTCGCGATAGGCGTCGAGCCCTGAGTCGCCGACTTCACTTCAATCACTCGCTTTCCGCCGAAGTATCGGTCGAGCTTCCGCTGCAGCATCGCTGGCCAATGGAACGAAGTCGAATAGCCGTTCACAACGAATGTTCGTGGCTTGCCGTCAAACCAATCCGGGCGATCTGCGTGAACTTCCTGCCCAAACACGGAAGGGGCGGAACCGAATGCGGACGCACAAAGCAGAAAACCTACTAGAACTCTTCTCATTATGAATCTTTCTGATCGGTGGTAGGGGAGTAATCAACCGGCTTTCTTTTCTTCGTTGTCTTTTACTGTGACAACGTCGACAATTAAATCAAGAGACGCATCGAACGTTTTTCGTTCGGCCGGTGTTACCGCGTTTTCGATTGAGCGCCTCAGTTTTTCGGAGCTGCGGATCAGCTTCGTCGCAAGCCGCCTTCCCGCCGCTGTTAAATGCACTCGCCGCGCGCGACCGTCGATTTTGCAACGCACGCG
>NZ_JBFHFD010001024.1:0-1681 GCF_041583735.1 Novipirellula sp. | reverse complement strand
GAATCGCTGTCATCGGTGTGCGAATTTCGTGACTCATGTTTGCCAAGAATTCACTCTTCGTTCGGTTCATCGCTTCAGCCGTTTGCATTGCTTGATGTAACCGTTCCCAATCCTCATGTTGACGGGTCGTGTCAATCAGCAATCCGAGCACGCGAACGGCAGTTCGGGGCAACGTGTCGGTTCCTTCCTCAAAGTAGACTTGGCCGAATGAGCGAATCCAGCATGGATGTCCTTCCGCACTTGTCAATCGGTATTCGACATCGTGTTTACCACTGCTAGATATATCAAAGCATTCCTGGATCGCGTGAATCACTGACGCTCGATCCCGAATATCGATTTTCCCCGTAATTTCTGTTACGGGAATCGGTGTTTCAGGCAGGGTTTGAAAAATCTCAGCGGCCTTAGAGTCTAGCAATACCTCGCCAGTGATCACGTTATAGTCCCATGATCCCATGTCCGCCGATGCGAAGGACAAACGTCGCTGTTCTTCGCGCTTGGCAAGTTCAGTACCAATCTGCCTTAGCGCGGTAGTGTCATCGGCTGTAGATGCAGCAAACGTCACGTCGTGCATGATGATGTAACAACCCACTACATCTCCGCGATCATCAGTGCTGGGCACACACCGTAGTTCGAAAACTCGTGGTTCTGCCCAGGCTCGTTGACACCACGTCGTCCGAAATCGCTGAGATGTGCCACCAAGAGCTTGGTTAAGACGAGATTGGATGCGAGTATAGAAGTCGTTGCCAATAATCGAAAGCAACGGCACGCCGATCAAAGAACAAACCGAACGGTCAACTAGGTCGGCGTACGCTTGGTTGGTGAATCGATGCTTCAGTTCATTGTCGAGATACAATACCGCGAGCGGCACTGCATTCATGACTGCTTCTGTGTCGAGACTTACGCCCCGCTTATTTACTGCATCACGCACTTTATCGCTCATCTTGACAATGCGTTCTTGTATGCGAACAACGTTGAAGGCTGGCGGAACCACAGAGTGTATGCGATTTAGCGACGGTTTTGTTAGGAAATACTGACAGAATGATTTTTGCAGGCCCTGCCGGCAAAGGGGTTTGCAAGCCCTGCCGGAAAAGGGACACGCTTTGTATGTCGGTGCCCCGGAACCATTGAAGATGCCTGCCATACCTAGCTTGGGGTGTTCAAATATTCTCTCAGTAATTTTGAACCGAGGGCTACTTGATCGGCCAACGACGGTTGCGAACGCGGAACTTGCAGACCATTGCCAGTTACAAAAATGCGTTGATAGGCACGTTGTTACCTTGATATCTAGACTTTTAGACGCGGGCTTTGCACTCGATTCCAAGCGTACGCCAGGAAACCATCTTGGACGGCTTTGAAACAGTCCAAGCTAATTTGACCAACTGTCTGACACACGAACTCCTTGGAGGCAACTGACAGCGTTCGGAACGCCATATGCTCATGTCAACCCAGCGGTTTCTTTACAGATCGTAGGCTCGCTTTACAACGGACTTAATTATGTCGACGGCATTGCTTTCCTCTGCGGGTTCAAACCACTTGGCAACTAACTCCATTCAATCTGGGATGGGGGCGGTTCCGCATGCGGGCGGAGTGGCTTTCCGAGTATGGGCACCCCATGCGTCTCGCGTTTGGCTGACAGGAACGTTCAACGAGTGGCGGGCGGACGCCGAGCAGATGAAAGATG
>NZ_JBFHFD010001023.1:0-1691 GCF_041583735.1 Novipirellula sp. | reverse complement strand
TTGGCCGCTGGTGGCGTTCCTGAAATCGTTTCCAGAAATGGACGTGACGACCTATTTGAACCATGTTCAGGTGTCGATGGAGACCGATTCGGCGACGAAGCAACTTGTCGCAGACGCATGTGCGTCTTGTCATGGTGCTCGCGGTCATGGCCGCGCCGGAGACCGCGTTCCCGTGATCGCCGGGCAAAACCGCGAGTATCTCGAGATGACGCTCGAGGCATTTAAAACGGGGCAGCGGCACAGTGGGATCATGGAACCGATCGCAGCTCGGCTGGACGCAGCGGAAATTCGAAACCTGGCCGAATATTTCTCAAAACAGCCCGAACGTCCGTCGCAAAGCGGTAACGACGAGCCGTCATCAGCTCCGGCGGAGGCCAAGACGCGTGAATTAAATGAATCCGAACAAATGTTGTACGAACTGGGGAAATCGCTCGCCAATCATGGTGACGGACCGCTGAAGATCGCATCCTGTGTCGAGTGTCACGGCCCCACCCCGATTGACCGCAGTGTCGAGTATCCTCGGTTGGAAGGTCAGCCAGCAGCTTACCTACGTCAGCAGTTGCAGCTGTTTGCCGATCAAGCTCGTGGCGGCACCGAAAATGTGGATTTGATGCAGGTGATCGCCAGCAAGTTGTCCGACGAACAGATCCATGCGTTAGCGTTGTACTACTCTCGCTGAACGCTTTAGTTTCCGATGCGGTCAACTTGGAAAATCGATTTTTCTGGTGACCGGTAGAGGTAGCATGAATTTTGTGTAGGGACCTCCAGCCATTTTTTGCAGTGCTTCCATGAATAAACTACCTCATCTCGAAGGGATTTTTAGACATTAGCCGGTGGTAAACGCAGCGACACCACCGGAAAGTGAAAACAATACCCACCGTCGATCCCGGAGGGATCGTGAACCAACTCGGCGGCAAACCGCTGAAAATCGGCGGCGTCGAAGATCAGGTTCATCTGCTGATTGGATTGAAGCCCACGCATCAATTTTCCGACTTCATGCGCGAGTTAAAGAAGTCTTCAAGCAAATGGGGTCAGGAAACGATTCTCTATCCGCCGATTCAATGGCAGCTAATACCGTTGAATTAATCACCAACGAAGGCGGCGCCCGACTGGGAGGGGCGAGTGTAGCAACAAATGAAAATTGCATCGCCTCGGTTTACGTAGCACCCTCTTACATCGATTTCCAATAGTCGCGATGTCGTTTCAGGAACCTCTTTTTCTTTTCGGCAAACATCCGTGTCCCAAGGCTGAATGCGTGTGATTCGAGTTGTGCCGAGCGTTGATCGATCAAGCCAGCGAAGGCGTCGGTGATCTTGCGGCTGCCGTAGTCACGGGGGGAATTGTAGATGCGAAGTTTCAGCACCGCTAAATCGTGATGCAAACCGAGCCAATCGCCTAGACGCTCTGCCTCGGTTTGCCGCGTCTGCATCACTGGCGGCCAGAGACATCGCAAAAGGTTACAGTGGTACGAATGATATTTGACTCGTTTTCGCCATTCATGAAACGTTTCGCTGGATGGTTTGTGTTGAGCGTCCTCGATCGCAGTGCGTGCGCGAGAGTAGGTCTCCGCGAACCCGAGACTCCAGGCATCGTATCCCTTAGCGTCCAATCGCCATCGGCGAACACGTTGGAGTGCCTTGTTGAACTGGCCTCGGGCTTCGCCGAGTTGCTTTTCGACATCCATATCGTGT
>NZ_JBFHFD010001022.1:0-1703 GCF_041583735.1 Novipirellula sp. | reverse complement strand
TCGGACCATCGCGGGAATTCCTGCCGTCGCGTTGCGACTCTTCGCGGCGAGGTGCGTGTCGGTCCACGGACTCACGTCCTTGTCATTACCCACAACTTTCCATCCCAGGACGTAGAATTTTAAATTTCGAAGTGGTTGAAGCTGCAGCAGTTAAGTCTTTGCTTGTATAGGCGTGACGATTGACGAATTGAGGCGACGCCCAATTATTTGGCGACGAGCAAGGAGATGCTCGGTATTTTTCGCTGTGTGAACCAGGGAGTGTCCACGTCGAGCGACATCCCTTTGTTTGGTGATGAGTCACAATGAAAGTGGTTAGCAACGAGGAATGGGTCGAGCAGCAGTTTGGAACCTGTGACCTCGGCGATGTACGACGCACCAAGCGGTTGCGGAAAGTGGCGAAGCAGATGTTGGACGCACCCGAGAAATCGTTGCCGGAGCAAAACACTGGTTGGGCCGACCTAAAAGCTGCTTATCGCTTGTTCGATAGCCCCAACGTTATCTTCGAAGCGGTTGCTCAGCCGCACTGGACCCAAACTCGCCAGACCAAGCCGGGGCGGTATTTACTCATTAGCGATACGACCGACATCGACCACTTCTCTCACAAGGGAACCACTGGGCTAGGGATGCTGGGCAGCGGCGTCGGACGTGGAATGCAACTGCATAATTGCTTGATGTACGACTGTAATCAGAAGCAGATCCGCGGTGCTGCCGGCGCGTTACTCCAGTACCGCAAATTTAAAGATAAGAAGGAAACTCGCATGCAACGTCTCGCTCGGCGACGTGAGAGCGACATCTGGGGAGAATTGGTCGATCAAGTGGGGCCAGCGGCGGAAGGTTCAACGTGGATTCATGTTTTCGATCGCGGTGGGGATAACTTTGAGGCGATGTGCCACATTCGCCTGACAGGATGCGAATGGGTGATCCGAGCCTCCAAGTTGAACCGCAAAGTCACAACACAAGATAAACGTAAGATTTCCTTGAAGGATGCCATCAAAGACGCGACGCTATTGGGCAGCTATGAATTGAACCTGCGCAGTCGACCGGGTGTTGCGGCCCGAACCGCAAAGATCGAAGTGTCCGCGATGTCCGTGAGCTTTGAACGCCCGGTGCACAGCAGCAAGTGGGTGAAGCAGTGCGGTATTAAGCAGTTGGAGTCGAGTGTTGTTGTCGTGCAAGAGATGGACGCTCCCCCAGGCGTCACGCCTATTTGTTGGGTGCTGTTGGCGAGTAGCCCCGTAGAAACCCTCGCAGATGCGTGGCAGGTGATTGAAGACTACGAAAACCGTTGGCTGGTGGAGGAATATCATAAAGTCCTCAAAACCGGCTGTAGTATTGAAGTCCACGCGCTGCGGAAAGCTGAACGCTTGGAGCCCTTGATCGCATTGATTAGCGTGATCGGCATACGCCTTTTTCAGCTGAAGTTGATCGGTCGAAATCAACCTGATGCGAAAGCAGCAACGCACGTCCCCACAAGCTGGCTGCGGTGTCTTAAGTTAGTCCGTCCCCAGACCAAGCTGACTGACATGACGGTCTACACGTTCTTCCGTGAAGTCGCAAAACTGGGAGGCTTTCTTGGTCGTGCAAGTGATGGCGAACCCGGCTGGCAAACCGTCTGGCGTGGCTATCGAAAACTGCAATCGCTACTTGACGGAATGAACCTCATTGGTGGACTGTAACGCACAAAGTTGTGGGTAATGACAAGG
>NZ_JBFHFD010001021.1:0-1709 GCF_041583735.1 Novipirellula sp. | reverse complement strand
GGCGGCGTCGCTACGTGTCGAAGGAAACGCAAAACGCTATCGCTACGATCTGCTTCCCGATGGCAAAGGCGGTTTGTCGGCGGCAGTCAACTTGTCAGCGATCGCAGGACGACAAATCGAGATCGATGTTCAATTGGTGGGCGTGCCATCGACCAGCGGCCAAGCGGTCGTCTTTAAGGAAGTGGCGACGGTTCCGGCCAGCGAAGCGCAGCTTGCCGCCGCCGCGATTGCGAGACAAAAGATTTGTCCTGTGTCTGGCAAACCGCTGGGCAGCATGGGCGACCCGATCGCCGTCGATGTCAACGGGCAAAAAATCTATGTCTGTTGCGCTGGCTGTGTCAACGCCGTGAAATCCAATCCGGCGAAATACGCATCTGGACGACCTGAGATTTCGGTCACTAGCGCCACCGCCGCAGACGCCGCCTTGGTCGCCAAACAAGCCAAGTGTCCGGTCATGGACGAGCCGCTCGGCAGCATGGGACAGCCTGTCAAAGTGATGGTCGGGGACAAACCGATCTTCTTGTGTTGCAAAGGATGTGTCAAAAAGATCAAAGCGGAACCCGCCAAATATCTGGCCATGGTTTACGGCGACGCGTTGTCGGCTAAGGAATCGGCGAGTGCCGCCAAACATGCTGCGGGAAGCGTTCCTGCGCAAGGGGAACAGGTGCGTGAGGGCGTCTTCAAAGTGAGCCAAGCCGATGCACCGTACATCGCCGCACAGAAGCAGTGTCCCGTGATGGACGAACCGCTCGATGCAATGGGCGGCCCGTTCAAGGTCAACGCGGCTGGCAAAGCGATCTACATCTGCTGTCCCGGCTGCGCGAAAAAGATCGCCGCAGATCCAGCCAAATATCTAACGATTCTGAAGTCACAGGGAGTCGAAGCACCCGCACTGCGATAACCAAGTCAAAAGTCAGAGCGGCGGAGGTCGAGTGGGGGGGCTTCTCTCCCTCTCTCCCTCTCTCCTTGTCTCCCAGCTCCCAACTCCTTGTCTGATCACGCGGGGGTGGTGTCCGTTGGATTCGTGACCCAGGTCATGATGACACGCACGCCGCCCCTGCCTTTTTCGTTTTTCTACTGAAATGGTTTGCGTTTTCTCACCGCAGTGTCACAAAATGATCGCTGCGAAATGATCCGTTGTATCGAGCACGCTTTTGCCTCTTCTAACACGACTACGCTATCTGCCCTATCGAATCACACGGCGGATTTTGACGTTGAATATTTCTTGTTTTCTCGAAGCTCGGATTGAAGCGATTCAATCTGAGCCCTTGCCTGCAGATTACCAATTTGAATGGTTGACGGTTGCTCGTTTGACCGAGCTTCGGGAGAACCCAGAGAATTCAATTAGTGATGCCTGGAATTCGTTGCTTGAAATTCATCAAGCAGAATGTGTTGTCGTTCTCGCCGATGAAGTCGTCGTAGGGTTGGCCGGGTTGAAGACCGGGATGGTTTCAGGCGAACTGAACCATGATGGTGATTTGCGAACCAAGTTGCCCATCGAGTTACCGGCCGACATGGCTTATTTGTTCGGGGTGCATGTTGTACCACGGTATCGTGGCAAGCGACTTTATGCGGCGATGGTGTCGCTAATTGCCGAGCGGGTGTCGGAATGCGGGGGCAAACGCCTATTGTTGACAACGGAATACAGTAACTTTCGAGCCTTGAAAAGTGTGCGACGGATGGGATTTACGCAGGTCGGACGTACGGTG
>NZ_JBFHFD010001020.1:0-1740 GCF_041583735.1 Novipirellula sp. | reverse complement strand
TCCTCTTCGATCAATTGGGTCGTCCGGCTGCGGGCACGAACCAAATCGATAATCTTGCGTTTCAGGATTCCTAGTAACCAGCCTTGTTCCGAGCCTTGGCCTGAAAACTGC
This sequence comes from Novipirellula sp., assembly GCF_041583735.1. Taxonomy (NCBI): domain Bacteria; kingdom Pseudomonadati; phylum Planctomycetota; class Planctomycetia; order Pirellulales; family Pirellulaceae; genus Novipirellula; species Novipirellula sp. The sequence goes on along the minus strand of NZ_JBFHFD010001020.1, from coordinate 1,629 downwards.
TTGATATGCTCAATCCCCGCGAGAAAAGTTTGCTGGACGACTTCTTCTGCGGCCTCGACGTCACGCAAACGCGATAACGCATACCGGTACAGACTGTCACCATACTCATCAACCCACATTGCGGGATCGATGGCCGAACGCTTCTCCGTCTCCACTGGAACGTCCATCATGCCAATCTCCTTATGTGCTCACAATTTTACACCTTTGCGAGCGGAGATGACAAATCAATCACTGAAATGTGCACAATCGTTCAGCTCGCAACATCAAGCGGACAAAATTTCCAAAGCGATTTATCGGATTTCATGATCCCGACAAATCGCCATTGAGCAAAGCGATTGGATTCGTTGCCAGCCGAATTCCATGAATGGGACACGGCGGCACCTGGGCTTTGCAAACAAGCAATGCCCTCTTTGCGATCGCATCCGCACCCATTTCTCACTTTTTCTTCGCAGCCAGGCCGCGAAGGGAGGTCGATTCAATCCGCGACGTTCCCAAGCGGCGACGAAAGACGTTCGTTTGAAATTACTTGATGGGCATCAAGTGCACGGCGTCGATGACGACGTAACCGTTGGTACCTTCGTTGCTGATCGTCACGGTAATGTTGCCGCTACTCATCTCGTCCTCGACCAGCGTGAGGAAGCCTTCTTCGCCTGGACTTTTCCGTTGGTTGACCATCACCGTCTGTGTCTGATCTTTGCGGGTGATCGTGACCGGAACATTCGAGGCGCGGTTGGGATTGGCGGTGTAAGACATCCGCACGGCATAACGTCCTCGTTTTGCCACAGGCAACGAATACGTTGCCAGCTGCTGCCCTTTGTTGAAGTCCCCGTCGTGGCGATAGTTGTGTCCAACAAACTTTGGTACCGTATGTCCCGCTCCGTTGAATCCGGTGCGTTTAGCGTTCACGTCATCAACGACGATTCCCGATAGTTTCTTGGGGTCGATCGAGAAGCCTTCGCGTAGTACCGGTTTCCAATCCAACACCTGTTTATCGGTCGTCAATTGTTCTCGCAATTTTGCATAATCGATTTCGTGCAGCGTTTGCTTGTCACGAATCGCCTGGATCGCAGCGGTCGCCGATGATTGTCCCAACACCATAAACACCGGTTCCATCCGGATCGAACCGAATGCCATGTGCGACGCACTGAGCGATACCGGAACGATCAAATTCGTGCATTCGTTCGCCTTGGGCAATAGCGACCGATACGAGATCGGATAGGGAGGAAATCCACCGACTTGCACATCGCCTTCGTTGCGAGCGTGCCCGTTTGCATCAACGTAACGCTGGACATTGTGCGAATCCATCGTGTAGGCAGCCATCCCCACGGGGTCTTCCGCCACCGTGCGACCTTGACAGTGATGTTGCGTCATCACAGCGTCGCCAACCAATCGCCGAGCTTCGCGAATATAGAGTTGTTGTTGCCAGCCGTCCTCTCGCTCGAATTCATCTTTACATGTGCCCCAGCGGCTTACGATTTTGCGAGTCGCTTCGGGAACACGTGGATGATTGGCCATCGTCCAAAACAGCCCTTGCTGGTAACTACGGTGCCGCTCGACAATCTGCTGACGTTCCGCATCGGTTGCTTCGGGGTAGTCATAGTTTTGCCCGATAAAGTCAGTCGAGAAGCC
>NZ_JBFHFD010001019.1:0-1771 GCF_041583735.1 Novipirellula sp. | reverse complement strand
TAGAATCTCCGCCAGGTGGAAATGATGTCGTCCGAGTTTTCCACCATAGTTACCCGCAGTAATTCTCAGCAGTCCACCGTCGGTTTGCGAATCACATGCTGCCTGGATTCCCACTCGCATCGCATGGGCGATTGCTGCGGTTGATAGTCCATCAATCACGATTTCCATCGCAACCGATTCATCCCGCGTCAATTCCGAAGATGGGTCCATGGTGCGAAGCGTGGGGCAGAAAGCATTGTTGGTCGAGGCAAACAGGGCAGCGTATTTTGAACCGACCTTGGATCCGCTACGTGTAACACCTCCGGGAAACGGAGTGATAACACCGTCGACGGTTCGTATCGCCTGGACCGCGGCACGACATGCGGTCGAGACCGCTTTGACGTTGTTGCCGATCAAGATAAAATTTCCACCGCCAATCCCATCGATACGGGATACATCGTGGTCGCAGACAAATTCGCCGTCCATCACCGGGATTCGCCAATAGCGCCGGGACCCGATCATTTTGCTGATTTGGTTTCCGTCGCCGAAGTAACGCAGCGATTTTCCGATCGGAATCCGTTTGTCGGACTTGGGGGTGGTTTCTTCGATTCCGGCAAACAGCGCAGTCGTGGGGCACGTTAAAATGCATTGGCCGGCGCGTCGCGGAATTTGCTTTTCCATCTCTTTGCCCGAAACGGTAAAGGCAAGGATCGCAACGCCGGGACGACCATCGGGGGTTTCGTCTGCGACGAGTTCACGTTCGACGGCGATTTCAATACCACACGCAATCACGCTTGTGCCAAATCCGGTCAACGCGGCAGCGGCATCGGTTGCCCATTGGCGATCGTCCGCAGTGACAATCAAACGCGTCGCCTTCATATCGAACGCTTCGGCAAAGGTGGCGTCGATGCGAATGCCGTTGATCTGAATGAATTCATCCATGGCGTTTAAATTGTTCCTCGCACGGCGAGATGTTGATGAGGCGTCGTGCCGAGCGTGCTTTGCATTTCGTCGTCGCTGATCCTCAGCCGGTTCATTGCCATCGTTCCCTGTTCGGCATATCGCTGAGCCAGCATCGGGATCGTGTTGGGATCAAACGAGGCGTCGACGGTGTGGGTGATCGTGGGGACGGTTGCCACATCGCAGGCTCCTTCACCGCGAACGATCTGGCCTCGACGGATTACAAAGCTGGGCTCGGAAAACATTCGCTCGATGTTTTCCTGCTTGCGATAGATCACCACGTCGGCCTGGGATCCGGGTGCCAAGTTGCCCACGCCCTTTAATCCCAGGATGGCGGCGGGAGCGGAGCGTGTCATCGTCGCGATCTCGGCAAAGCTGTATTGACGCGACATGCCCGCCAATTGGCTCGCCGCGGCGGCTTCGGGTTCAATCTCGGCGAGTGCGGTTTCGCGGTACGAGCGGTCGCATAGCAGCCGAATTAAATGCGGGTACGTGGTAAACGGACCGCCATTGGGATGATCGGTTGTCAAGAAAACTCGCGAAGGATCATCGACCATCAAGAACAATTCCAAGCCAATCGCCCACTGCAAGCTGTGGACATATTGTTTGCGTCGATAGCGAAAAGGAACCACCCCACAACCGGCTTCGCACTCGACATCGACCAACACCGATTTTCGCGGTTTGGCATATCGATGGTTGTCGTATTGGTGCATCGAATCGGCGCTGATGGTCACCGTTTGGCCGAACATCACCTGTCCCACATCGATCGTGACATTGGGATGGGTTTGCAGGACACGAGCCAATTGTTCGGCAGCGGAGGACATTTTGTAGG
>NZ_JBFHFD010001018.1:0-1773 GCF_041583735.1 Novipirellula sp. | reverse complement strand
GTCCTGCCACAATGTTTTGTGGACCGATCATCACGCTGGGACGCGTTTCCGGTTCACCCGCGCGACCATAGGTGATCATGTAGGTGTAGTTGCCCGTCAACGTATCGGTGTCCAGCGCATTGGACGACAGCGGCGTGGCACCGGTATCACTAAAACTCGCACCAGCGGCGGCCGATCCGAGGCGGAAAAATTCCTCGCCGTTGGGACCGGTGCGATAAATGTTAACCGTGGGGTAATCGCCGCCGTTGGGGTCGGCTGGAAGATTGCCTAAGTCGACACGGCCTCCCGAGCCCACGGTGACACTAATGTTCCCGCTCGGAGCCGCTTCGTTGCCTTGGCTGTCGACCAACGCGACCCGGTATTTGTAGGTACCGGCAGCTAGCGTGCCCACGCCACTTTTGTCGACCGAGATGTCGGTTTGGTCCGAAAGGGGGGCGCTTTCAATGACGACGCTGCTGCCGTCGGCGCGAGGCACTTTGGCGTCGCCAAGCTGCAGACTCTGAATGATTTGACCTTGGGTCGCAATTTCACCTTCGGGTGTCAACGTGCCTTCGAAGGAAACATTCTCGGTCGCTTTGGCGACACTCTCGGTCCCCAGCGGGACCGTCATCGGAACGAGTTCGGATTCCTGCAGACGAAATTGTTCGTCGACGCCGTAACCGAGCAACCGCTGACCGGTTGAATTCACCAGCTCGGCACTGCTGTTGAGCTTAAAGATGCCGTTTCGGGTGTAGAGCTGTTCACCGGACGCTCCCTCGACGATAAAGAAGCCGTCGCCTTGGATCGCCAAATCCGAAGGACTGCTGCTGATTTCGATCGTGCCTTGGTTATGGTTCGCCGCGATTTCAGCGACTTGAACCCCAAGTCCGATTTGGCGAGGGTTGGTGCCGCCGTTATCGGCCGTGGGCCCCCCGCCGAGCGACAATGTTTGCAGGAACTGCGTCGCAAAGACCGCCTCGGACGACTTGAAACCGACGGTTTGCGAGTTCGCCAGGTTGTTTCCGATCACATCGATCTGTGTTTCGGAAGCTGAAAGTCCCGTGAGGGCGGTGGTCAGTGCTGAGGTCAATCCCATCGACTTATGTTCCTATCCGCGTGGCCGGATAGGAAAAAGTCGATTCGGAGAGCGGCGGAAGTGCCGCTTTCGTAATCGTCAAACTCTACCCAGTCTGAATTTCTCGTATGTTCTTAATCTCCATCGTCTTTTCACCCACGTGAACTTTGACAGAACGTGAATTGTTATCCTCACTAGTTTCTACAGTGATGCGATCGACTACCCCATCCACGGGGCTAGCATCGTCCGCAAGCCCCTGCACGGTGCGTCCGATCAGCCCGCTGGCGGTCACAAGTTCTTGGCTGTTCGAAAGATTTGATAGCGTTTGAGTCAGCTGATCCGTCGCTCCGATTTCTCGAATCTGACTGATTTGCTGGATCATTTCCGCGTTGTCGGTCGGATTAAGCGGGTCTTGGTTCTGCAGTTCGCTGATGAGCAACTTCATGAAACTGTCGGTATCGACCGACGAAAAGCTGTCATTGGTGCCTGTTTGTCCCGCCGTTTCTTGCGCGGTGAAGCTGGCGGTGCCGGTTTGGCTGATTTGCGACATGGTCGAAACCCTTGATGCGGACGAATTTAGCGACGCGGGTGACTCCCGGTCGGGAGGTCGGTTGTACGATTTAGCCGCCCGAGTTGGCGAGAGCAATCTTTTTTGGGGGGCAGAGTTAGCTTCGAATCACTCGATCAGACTGGTTTTGGCTGTACAGGATTATATTCTT
>NZ_JBFHFD010001017.1:0-1779 GCF_041583735.1 Novipirellula sp. | reverse complement strand
CTGGGGCATGAACCCGAGTGATTCGTCAAACAAAAACAACCCCAACCATGCTCCCGCCAATGCCAACGGCAGCGTCGACAAAATGATCAGCGGCTTGGACCAACCGTTGTACTGGAAAATCAAACACAACACGATCAGCACGAATGAAATCGCGAACGACATCATCATTTGCCCGCCGGCTTCAGCACTCTCTTCAAACGCGCCGCCCGGTTCGATCCAATACCCCACCGGCAAACTCTCACTCAGCGTCTTCATCTCTTTGCTTTTCAGCAACCGAGAAACAACGTCATTGCCGGTCACACCGGGCTCCATTCGCGAACTCACCTCGATCGTCCGGTTCATGTTGCGGCGGGCGATCTTGGCTAACACAAATGTGGTTTCCAGACTCGCGATCGATGATAGCGGCACCTTGCCGAGGTCCCCTTCGACGAACGATTCTTGCAGTCCTCGAATCGATTCACGTTGGTTTGGCTTGAGCCGGAAATAGACCGGAACCTCGTGGTCACCTTCGCGAAACGTCGTCAACCGCAGCCCCGAGTAATACGAATTCAACGTCCGCGCGACTTGCGAGTTCGTCACGCCGGCCAAGACGGCACGATCCTGGTCCACATCGACGCGAACTTGGTAACCATCGACGCCCCACGAGTCGTTGACGTCCCAAGTTTCCGGTTGTGCTTCGACCAGTTGCTTCAAATGATTGGCGACGGAACGCAATATCGTGGGATCGGCAAACCCGTTCCCCGCGACTCGAAAAACCAACGGGTCGGCGGGCGGCCCCAACGCTAATTGCACAGGGACCACGCGTGCGCCGACAATCGGTTGGATCCCAAGTTCTGGATCGCCACGCTCGGCGATCTCACGCACACGCTGTGCATAATGAGTTGTCACGGAACTGTCGGTGGTGCGAACCAAAATCTCAGCATAGTTGCGAGACTTTGGCTCGGGACTCCAGCCGAGGTGCCAACGCGAACCGCCGCCGCCAACCATCGTGCGAAACGCTCGCAATCGAGCAGGACTGGAATCGGTTGCGGCCCCCAACCTTTGCACAATCGTTTCCACTTGCCGAGCCACTGCATCGGTTTGCTTGATCGTGGCCGTTTCCGGCAAGATGACTTTTACGGCGAACTGAGTGCCGTCGGCTTCAGGAAAAAACTCGGAACTGACCGGCAACATCATAATGCCAACGATCAATAACACCGTCGCAAGCGCGGTCCCCCATTTCGCTCGTACCGCCAACCGTCCGATCACCCCATAGATTCGGTAGGTCCAATTTTCCGAGGCGTTCCTTGCCGCAGCGCTGCCTGCAGAACCGGAGTCAGACGCCGCGTGTGAGCGGCGACGGAGGCGTGAACCCAAGCGGCCCAGCGTCGAGAATGCGTTCACAACGGGCGATCCCGACGCGTCACCCTGCGGCGCACGAATGAACATGCCTGCCAAAATCACACACAACGTCATCGCCAATAACCAGCTGAGTGCCAGCGTCGTGGAAACCGTGATCGGCAAGCTATAGACGTATTCCTTACCGCCTCCTTCGAGCGAAAATAACATCGGAATGAACGCCGCCATCGTCGTTAACGTTCCGACCAACATCGGAATCGCAAGCGTATTGGCTCCGTCGATCGCCGCGGGAAAAGGCCGCATCCCGGCAATCTGATTCGTACGAGCTTGGTCACAAACTTGAACCGCGTTGTCGACCAACAAGCCAAGCGAGATGATCAACGCGGCAAGCGAAATCTGTTCCAATTGGACACCCAAAGGAGCAATCAGCCCGACCGCGAT
>NZ_JBFHFD010001016.1:0-1780 GCF_041583735.1 Novipirellula sp. | reverse complement strand
GCATACCGATCAAATTTTGGTCGACGTTCACGCCGAAGCCACCAGCGACAAACAATGCCTCGGCAGATACCTGGATGGAAAAGTCACCGCCGTCCTTGGCACGCACACCCACGTCCCCACCGCGGACACCTGCATCCTTCCCGGTCGAACCGCGTTTCAATGTGATGTCGGGATGTGCGGTCCCTACGAAAGTATCATCGGACGAGACATCGAACGGGTCACTCACACGACTCGCACCGCAGAACCCTGTCACTTTCATGTCGCGACCGGTGATGTCCGCCTGTGTGGTGCGATCGTCGAATCCGACGCCGATGGTCGCGCGGTGAAGATCGAACGATTCGAACAGCGCGTGATCGTCAATTAGAAGGCGCCGAAGAGGGGGCCCAAAAGGGGGCTGGTACGAAAAACCAAATGGCCCCAAGGGTGCTTCGCGATTTTGGCACCTGACCGCGTTTCCGCGGCACGTTCGTTTTCGGGTAGGCGGTCGCCAATGTGCCGACTACGGAGGACTCGTCGCCTCGTCCACTACCTGGAGACAGGGGACTCGTCGCCTCGTCCACTACTTGGAGACAGGGGACTCGTCGCCTCGTCCACTACTTGGAAATTGAGCTGCGATAGGCGACTAGTTGTGAACGTCCACGTGGTTGACCACTTGCAACGACCCGGCAACGGGCAGCACCGCCTCTTGGGCCAACTGCTTGTGATAGAAGCTGCGAACCTTGCCGCGAAGCCGCAGCTCATTGGCATCTTCATCCACGCGGAGTGAACGAAGTTCCTGGACCGAGCTCTTCGCGAGAAGCGCTGAAGCCGCTGTGACGATCTCTTGGGCTTGCATCGTTGTCATGAATGAATTCTGTCGTCAGTGGTGATTGGCTGAATAATCAAATATCACACATTGCAAGGAAATTGCCTACAGGAATTTGTTAAAAATCGAGCGTTCCAAACATCATCTGACAGGTCGGTTTGAGACGAATTGTTACATTCCAAACGCTTGCTCGAACGATCGCAACAGGCTTGACGCGTGCAGGCGATGCCGTCGGTGGCTGCTGACGGACAATCCACAAATTGCTAGCAAATACATTCAAGAAAACAATTTCTGATCCGCGCATGATCCGCCTTGACCGCTGCGAAGGGGCGCCCGTATCTTCCGCCCATCGCTGGGACACTTGGCCGTGAGCCAAGCCAAGCCCGGTGATCGAAGCGACTCGCTGGCGTGATCCTGCACTGGCACCTTGGAATTCATTGATCGATTCTTCGGTAGCTGCGGACAAATCGTACGGCACGGATTCGACGGATCGAATCTTGTGTGGCGGTGAAGGCGGCGAGAAACTGGCAAGCGTTCGGCAGGTCCCGGCAAGGAAGCAAGGGACCGCGTCGAACCGAATCGAGTGGCAATCCACTCACCCGAAAAACCACCGGCTCCCGGTCCCATAGCGCGTTATCCTCCGCCCCCCTAGGATCTCGTACTGGACCGGGGGCTTTTTTTTTATGCGCCGGTCCTGCTCGATCGGTTTGTCGTACCACGCTCTCGGTCTGTGATGCCCCGTGGCCAAACGGCTGATTCAATGAACGAGCCTGTAGGCTGGCGGTTGCGAGTGTGCCTCGCAGAAGCGGGAAGCTGACGCTTCCAGGCAGGCAAGCTGGAAGCTGACCCCACGTCGGGCAACGCATCAGCGACCGCGGTTACTGGTCTGTTTCTTCTTCGGCTTTGTGTTCCTGCTTTGCATTCGCCGGCCCCAGGATAAAGCGATACCCCGCGTCGCGGATCGTCAGCAGGTGC
>NZ_JBFHFD010001015.1:0-1791 GCF_041583735.1 Novipirellula sp. | reverse complement strand
TTTGTTCATCCACAGCAGCGGAATGCCTAACGCCCCCATCACCAAGAACAGCACGGCGAGCACGGCACCACGACTTTGAATTAGTCGATCCGTCGATGATGTTCGCGGAGGATTGGAGGCTAATTTCGCCTCAATCGGTCTGTTATGAGGCTCGGCATCAAAAGTCATTGGGGTGGCTTCAGCGGGCTCGAGGAATCAGCATCGGAGGCCGGAGATTTGCTGCTGCCGAGTCGTTGTTGGGCTTGCAAGACGAGCGGGCCGACGTTGCTGTTGTTGCCGTACAGTTCGATGATTGAATACCAAATTTGACGCGCCGCGACCACGTTGCCTCGCCGATGTTCTCGTTCGGCTTCATCCAGTTTTTCTTGGATGATGGTCGCGGCTTCGTCTTTGATGAAGGAACGATTTTCGATCTGGGCGATTTGGCGACGGGCAAGGTTGACATAGGGGCGGTATTTCGGATCGTCGCCAAGCAGCGTTTCCATGCTGCGGTATTTATCGAGCGCCGTGGACGTGTCACCGAAGCGTTCGAACTGTTCGGCTTCGGCGTACAAACGTTCGCCCTCGTTTTTCAGTGCAAGATTCCGTTTCATTTTGACCGACAACGCATGCTCGGCCTGCATCATCTCGATTCGGTCAACTTGCTCTTCCGCCCACGTTGTGTGTTCTCCGTCGGGAAATTTGTTGATCATCGGTATCAGGTAATTGTTCTTCGCTTGATTCAACGATGATTGCGTTTCTTGCGCTAGCAGGTCTTCGGCACGCTTTCGCATTTGATTTTCGTTCAGCGGCCAAGTCACCCAGCCGAGCATCAATAACATCGCGATCAAAACGCCGATCAAAAACCATGGCTTGTCATGCCAGATCGTTGCATCGGGGAGCGATTCTTTTTTTTCGTCCACTAATTCCCGCCCTAGCAGCGAACGAGCCTCGTCGCGTTCCTTTTGATCCGTCACACTCAGCGGACTAAAACCCGAGGATGCGTGCTCGGCCACCCCAGTGCGTGACATCGATCGACGCCTTACTTCGGCCAAAGCAAGCTGGACAGCCGGGGCACCAAACGGACGCTTGCTGGGATCCTTTTCCAGAAGCTGCGTGATGAGTTTGTCGAACCAAACCGGGCAATCCAAAACCAAGGACGCGGCTGACGTCGGTGTTTGTTCACGCACGTTCCGCGTGACTTCTTCGACGGTATCGCCTTGGACCGGCGGTCGGCCGGTGATCGCATAATAGAGCGTCGCACCAAATGAATAGAGGTCCGATTTGGGGGTGATCGAGGTCGGATCGTCGATCAGTTCCGGGGGACGAAAGGCGATTTCGTGAGGCGTGGGGGGACGCGAGGTCTTGAAATTGGAATGAAATCGATCGGTGCGAACGTCCACGAGCAAGGGGCTCAGTCCCGCATACAGGATTTTGTCAGGGCCCAGCATTCCATAGATGATGTTGCGCTCGTGCAAATAGCAGATCGCACCGATGATCGGCTCGGCAAACTCGAGCACCGATTCCCATGGCAAACGGCTGCGACGTTCGATTTCGGCCGCCAACGTTTCGCCTTCGACAAGCTCGTAAGCCAAGTAGGCGTCTTTGTCTTCGAATCCGCCGCCAAAGCAGCGAGCGATGGCGGGATGTTGCAATGTTTTTAGCGTTTCCCACTCCGCGGCAAATTGGGTGCGGGCTTCTGGCGTCGCGCCAAAAGGGGACGAGAACACCTTAACGGCAACCGCTTTGTGCATTTGGACGTGAATGGCACGCCACACCGAACTCTGTGACGGATGGTCACCGAGTTTCGCT
>NZ_JBFHFD010001014.1:0-1792 GCF_041583735.1 Novipirellula sp. | reverse complement strand
TGATAATTTAGTGTTTGCGGCCGACGTGATGGGAAAGCTGTATGCGATTTCCCGCGTCGACGGCAAAGAAGTGTGGACGCACGATTATGACACAGGGTTCACCGCCCCGCCCGCATTTCACGACGGGCATCTGGCGATCGGCGATGTCGAAGGCAATTTCTATTTTCTCGATGCCAAAACGGGCGAACGACTATGGCAAGCGGAAACCGAAGGCGAGATCGATGGATCGGCGGCATTTTTTGGTGACAAGGTGCTGATCGCCAGCCAAGATGGCAAACTTTACTGCTTTGCCGCCAAAGATGGTTCGCCGGTGTGGACTTACCAAACCGACGACCAAATTCGCTGCAGCCCCACTGTCGCCGGAGATCGCACGTTCCTTGGCGGATGCGACGGGCAATTGCACGTTGTCGACCTGAACACGGGCAAAGCGATCGGTGAGACACTTCCGCTCGGGGGGCCCACCGGCAGCACACCGGCGATACTAGGTGATCATGCCTTTTTGCCGATCATGGACGGAGCGGTTTTGGCTTTGGATTGGAAAAACCAAAAAGAAAAATGGCGTTATCTCGACGAAGATCGCCCGCAAGAGTACCGCGGCAGTGCGGCGGTCTCGGGCGATCAAGTGATCGTCAGCAGCCAGAACAAACAGGTCGATTCGATTTCGATAGAGACCGGAAAACGCTTGTGGCGTTATACTCTTCGTCGCCGCGCCGATGCGTCGCCTGTGATCTCCGCAGACGATGTCTGGATCGCGGCGACCGATGGACGGCTGATTCGCTTGTCACTTAACGACGGAAGCGAACGCTGGAAATATGAAATTCGAGGCTCGTTTATCGCGCCGCCTGCAATCGCCGGTGGCGAAGTATTTGTGGCCGATGATAATGGTATCGTACGGTGCTTTGCCAAACCCGCTACCTAGCCCGTTTGACCTTGAACACATCTGATGTTGAACACATCTGATGTTGAACACATCTGATGTTGAACACATCTGATGTTGAACACGTGACTTGCAACAACAAGTCGTCCTCCCGCTTGAATCCTTTCCCTCCTACAGCCCAAAGCCATTCCACATGTCATCGGCCGCAAGCGATAAAAAGAAAACCGAAGTCGGCAGCTACTTCATCTCGAACTACCCACCCTACAGCCAGTGGAAGAAAGAGGAGTTGCCAGCGGTCAAAGAGGCGTTACATCACGCCCCCAAAGAGGACACGCCGCTAGGGCTCTATTTGCACATCCCGTTTTGTCGCAAGCGTTGCAAGTTTTGTTACTTCAAAGTTTTCACCGACGTTAACGCGGCCGAAGTCCAGCGATATGTCGATGCGCTTTGCAACGAAATCTCGATGGTCAGCAAGTTGGCCGTGATGGGCGACCGTCCATTCCGGTTTGTTTACTTTGGTGGTGGCACGCCGAGCTTCCTGGCGCCGAAACAGCTCACCAAGCTGGCCGATCGACTTCGCGAACATATCACTTGGGATGGTGCCGAAGAGGTGACGTTCGAATGCGAACCAGGAACGCTGAGCGAAACCAAAGTCAAAACGCTTCGCGAAGAACTAGGTGTGACGCGTCTGAGTTTGGGGATCGAAAACTTCTCGGACAAAATCCTCGAGGACAACGGACGCGCCCACCTGAGCAAGCAGGTGTTCAATGCTTGGGAATGGATCAGCGCGGCTCAGTTCCCCAACGTCAACATCGATTTGATCTCCGGCATGGTCGGCGAGACCTGGGACAATTGGAAAGAGAACGTGCGACGGACGCTCGAACTGTCCCCCGAAAGCGTCACGATCTATCAAAT
>NZ_JBFHFD010001013.1:0-1794 GCF_041583735.1 Novipirellula sp. | reverse complement strand
GTCCACATGCCGATTCCCCAGTGAAAGGGCGAGCCTCCTTTGCCAATCACAATCCCAGGGCGAGTAATCACCACGTCGAGCCCTTGGTCTCGTTGCAATTGGCCGAGATGATCTTCGATGACGGCCTTGGATTTCGCATACAAATTGCGGCCTTCGATTCGCGGATCCAGCGGCGTGGTTTCCGTGATCGTGCCCGCGTTGGAACCGGCATAGTAGGCGTCGATCGAACTGGTGTAGACCAATCGGCCGACGCCTAAGTCCACGCATTGTTTTGCGAGCTGCAGAGTGGGCTGGATGTCCGATTTCACGTAATCCTTCCACGTCTTGCCCATCCCGCGTGCCAAGTGGAAGACACCATTGACACCCTGCAACGCCTTCGCCACATCATCGGCATTAGCCAAGTCGCCGCGAACGAGTTCGACGTGGGGATGACGCAGCAGATCAGGGACATCGTGGGGGCGGCGAACGAAACAGCGAACCCAGCGGCCTTGTTCGGTGAGTCGCCGGACCAACGCTTGGCCGATAAATCCGCTTCCGCCAAACACCAAGCATGGTTTGCGGTTGCGCTCCCTGCCGTCACCCCGCTCGCCGTCACCTCGCTCGCGTTCGTCCCGTTTGTCTAACGCCGATCCGTTCGTTGCCCGTTCAGTCGTTGCCCGTTGAGTCGTTACCCGTTTGTCGACACGATGACCTGGGACCGAGGGCACGACACCGCGACCGAGTTGTTCGCACAGTTCGATCACGGATTGTCCCGAAGCTCCCGACAATCGCTTGGATATCGCGTTTCCGGACAGCAGCGAGTGATAGAAATCGGCAATCGCGTTGGCGATACTCTCGCCGTAGGGATTGCCGTTTTTGCAAAGTCCCAGTTTGCTGCCGATATAGCGACGCAGTCCCGCTTTGGCTTGTTGATGCAAATCCCGGCTTGTCTGTTTCAAGCGGTGGTAGCGATCAAAATCGATGGAATAGCGAGTCGCTCGATTCAGCGTAAACGTGTTGTCTTCGATGTCGGCCGTCGCGCTGCCATGGCTGCCACGGACATGGATCGAAAACTCGTTCATCCCGCTGCCCAGCGACAGACGAGCTTGAACGGCGATTCGGCCCGCAGTCATGCTAAATGCCCAGTTACGCATCAACGAACGGCCATGCGGCAGCGAAATCGGATGTGTCGCAATCCCGGTGATCGACTCAGGAAACGTCGCTAAATCCAGCACCGGGCTGACGACGTGAGGCCCAAGTTCGAGCAACAGGTTGGCAGGGTCACGCAGCATCCAGATCGAAAAGGGGCCGTTATTGAATTGGGGCAGGTGTTTGTTCCAAGCGATGTCGATCGCATCGACACGGCCCACCTTTCCGCTTTCGATACATCGCCGCAGATCTTCGTAGACACGCGAAAACAGAAAGTTGTGATTGATTCCTAGTTGAACGCCGTAACGGTCGGCCGTCGTGATCAGCTCGCCGCACTCGAGCGACGATGTCGCCATCGGTTTTTCGACGAACACATGCACTCCGGCTGCCATGCATTGGCGGGCCACCGCAGCGTGGACGTCGGGCGGAACGAGCACGTGGACTACGTCCAATTCGCTGGCCCCCAGCATTGCATCGAGCGAAGCGAAGTGATTCGCAATGCCAAACGTTTCCGCAGCCTGCTTCGCCGCCGACAGGTTGACGTCGGCGATCGCGATGAGTTCCGCATTCGGATGCTGCTGGATCGCCGCCGCATGCCACTGGGTGATGTAGCCGGCGCCGACCAACCCCACTTTCAGCGGAACCGCAAGGCGAGTGTTCGGTTGG
>NZ_JBFHFD010001012.1:0-1807 GCF_041583735.1 Novipirellula sp. | reverse complement strand
GGCCAAGCAGGTGGTGGACACGTTAATGCAAATCGTGGGAGACAAGTCACGCGAGATTCGCAACGGAACGATCACCAAACATCTTGAAACGCTTGACAAACGAACGGCTCAATTGGCCGCCGAGCGAACCGCGACGCAAGCCACTTATGACCAACTTTGCTTGGCGCACAACAGTCATGATTTGCATGCCGAGATCGATGCCAACTTGGTCGCCAAACGCGAAGCCAAAGCGATCTTGGCGCGACAGCGAATCTTGATCGAACTTCGCAAGCAAAGCATTGCACAAATGGAACAGCAAGCCGCCGACGCTCGAGCGGGCAAGTTCGCCGAAGAAAAACGCACGATCATGCAGGGCGAGGTCATCCGTTTGGCCGAACAAGAACGGCGAATGATGTTGACGGACCAATTGCATGAACACCGTCGCCGCGAAACGGCCAAGATCAAATTAGATTCGAAGCTAAAAGAACTGGCCAATCTGAAATCCCTTTACGACCGCAACTTGGTGACTCAATCCGAGTACCAAGCGTTGCAAAGCGAGATCGACGTGTTGCGTCTCGAATCGGGCGACGATGAAACAACCACAGCCATCAGCGGCTCGATCACTAAGATTTTTGACGACATCGACTCAGGCGGCTACGTCGACGAAGCAGTGAAGAGCAAAATCCTGGTGCAACTCGATGAACGACTTCGTGAAGAGCAGGAGCGACTGAAATTGCTCGAAGCGGAATACACGAGCTACCAAGAGCTGATTGCAAAACTCGAGGAGGACTACAAATCGTTGGTTGAATTGTCGCCCAAACTGCGAGATTTCAAAGTCGCACTCGAAAGCATTACGCATCAGCAAGACCGCGTCAAAGAAGAACGTCAAGCGATGGAACGGTTGCTCCAAACCGATGGTTACGTGCTGAAGACCACCTCGCCAGCGTCTCCGGCGTTGATCCCCGTTTCCAGTAACAAAACCAAGATGATGGTGGCTGGATTTGGTGCGGGTTCGATGTTCCTGTTGTTGCCTGCACTATTGATCGAATTTTTTCGCGCCAGCCCGAATCAGCATGAACGACTTGCGACAAAGCATGGCTTGCCGATCCTGAGCCGGCATGATCGCGGTTCATCCAAGCGACATACTGGCGGCACCACGTCTCGGATTCTGGCGTCGCGGATCCAGCGTTTGAATCTGCCAATCGGTTCATCGGTGGCGTTGGTGGCCACGGGACGCAAAGCATGCCCCACGGGAATCTTGTTTGGCGCGGCTTCGCATTTGGCACGCGACGGAGGGCGAGTCCTGATCATTGAAGTGGTTGCGGCAGGAAAAATCACGCCGTTCCCCAGTGAATATGCAGTCGAGTCCATACAAGATCAAGAAATGCAGATCAGTAAAACAGACAAAGTGGACCGGCTATTGATCCAAGATCCCGCTTTGTTATGTGATGCCATGAGTCACAACACCTGGGATGAATTGGCTGCCAGTATTCGCTCGTACCAGTACATCATGATCGGCGGGCTCAGTGCGAGCGATCCGACCACGGCGACGCTGGTGGCCAGCGGAGCCGATGCCGTGATCGTCTGTTCCCTTGAACGTGACGGTGCCTCCCCCGCAGCCACCAACTTGATCAACGACCTGATCGATTTTGATGCAAGGTTACTTGGAGCCGTGATCGCATCTTGACCACTTTCGCTCACCAACCGATTTCGAATTGATACCGCAACATGTTGACCCCATGACGTTTCCTCACGCACTGATCGATACGATTCTTTGGACGATGGCAATTTCGATCGCCGTCCCCTTGATCGTTTTCGGCAGTGAGTG
>NZ_JBFHFD010001011.1:0-1810 GCF_041583735.1 Novipirellula sp. | reverse complement strand
GCTGTCGCCGCAGGTGTTTCGGAGAATGATGCGAACGTCGGCAAAAACATGTGGGGCAAAAAGATGAATCTCCAAGTTCCTGCTTTCCAATATTTTTGCCACCCATTTTTTTGCCGGCTTCTTTTCCCATTCGGTTCATGAATGCTGCGGCCCCCCTTCTTATTTTCTACCAGAGTCCGCGCTACGGCGAAGATATTGCGGTCGCCATTGGGACGCGAGCCATTGGCGGGTTGTCGCTGGCGTTTGGCGATTTCATCTTTTATTGCAAACACGCTCCCCCTGCGGACTCGGCTCGCTCGTTTTGACTACAATCATCGCCGAGTCTCTCACCCCTACCTGACCGAGGATCCAATGAAGCGTTTTGACTTGCTCTCGCTCTCGCTGCTCCTGTTACTCTCGCCCACCCCGCTGGTGGCGCAGACTGCAACCATTTCGCCGGCCGCGACGCAGCAACCGACTGCCGCACAAACGTCTGGCGATACGACCACGAGCGTCAATCCAGGGATCAACGACAGCTTCCTTGATCCGGAAATGGATGTGCAAGCGTGGGTCGAGCGGTTTGAAGTCGAAAGCCGCGAGGTCTATCACGCTCGCGATGCGATCATGGCAGGATTGAACCTAAAACCGGGCGACCGGGTCGCCGATGTCGGTGCAGGCACCGGATTCTACTCGCTGCTCATGTCCACTGCGGTTGGTTCCAAAGGGTGGGTCTACGCCGTGGACATCTCGCCCAAATTTGTCCAATACTTGGTGGACCAGTTTGATCAACGCGGCGTCGAAAATGTCACCACGGTGATGTGCGATGACGACTCGGTTTGTTTACCGCCGGAATCGGTCGATCTGGCATTCATCTGTGACGTCTACCACCACTTTGAATTTCCCGAACAAACGATGCAGTCGATCTTCAATGCGCTTCGCCCAGGCGGACGAGTGGTGATTATCGATTTCGAGCGAATCCCCGGGGTGTCTCGTGAGTGGACGATCGGGCATGTTCGCGCCGGCAAAGAGACCTTCATCGACGAAGTGCAATCGGTTGGTTTTGAACTGACCGCCGAACGCAAGATCCCTGGTTTCAAAGAAAACTACTTCCTCGAATTTCGTAAGCCGGACCAGGCGGGCGATGAATAACCCACCACTCGAATCACCAGCTACCGACGCAGACGCCTCCGCTAATCACACACCGCTGGGTTTGGGTTCGGCGATGTTCTTGGTCGCGGCCAGCATGATCGGCGCGGGAGTCTATACGACCAGCGGATTCACGCTGGCGGCACTTGGATCGCCAGCGTGGGTACTGGCGGCGTGGACCACCGGAGGCGTGATCGCGATCTGTGGCGCAATTTGCTACGGCGCGCTGGCGCGTGAATTGACCGAATCGGGCGGCGAGTATTTGTTTCTTTCTCGCAAACTGCACCCGATCGCTGGCTTGATGGCCGGTTGGGTCTCGCTACTGGCCGGTTTTACGGGTGCGATCGCATTTGCCGCGACCACCTTCGAAGCCTATCTCGGCTGGCAAGACACCATGCCCAAGGGCAGCATCGCCACGACCGTCGTCGTTTTGGCGGCCATCCTGCATACGGTTGGGGTACGCCCTGGAGCTCGAGTGCAAGATCTAGTCGTAATCTTGAAATTCGTGTTGATCGCGGCTTTTGTGGTGATCGCCGTTGTGATGCATTCCAGTGCACCGGTGGACGTACCAGCCGAAGCGGTGACCAACGAAGCCGTACCCTGGACGACGTTTTCGTTGACGTTTGCCACTCAATTGATGTACATCTCGCTTAGTTTCAGCGGTTTTAATGCTGCCGTCTATATC
>NZ_JBFHFD010001010.1:0-1815 GCF_041583735.1 Novipirellula sp. | reverse complement strand
GAGCGTCCTGAATCTTGGGTCCAGCAAACTCGCCAGCAATACGGGAACAAAGGCCAAGGGACACGCGCGATCGATGGCAATAACCGCACAATGTGGATCTTTGAGCCGCACGTTGCCGAGCAAGTTTACGAAGATTATGTCCGCGAGTTTGAAATCCCTGTTGTCCGCGACGAGTATCTCGACCGCAAGTCGGGCGTCACGATGAAAGAGGGCCGAATCGCCGCAATTCGCATGCTTAGCGGCAATACCTATGCAGGCAAAATGTTTATAGATGCTACGTACGAAGGCGACTTGATGGCTGCCGCTGGGGTGAGCTATCACGTTGGACGTGAATCCGGTTCGACCTATGGCGAATCGTGGAATGGTGTTCAAACCGGAGTGCTGCATCATTCGCACCATTTTGGCATCCTGAAGAAACCGGTCAGCCCCTATGTCGTTGCCGATGATCCTACCAGCGGCGTGTTGCCTCGCGTCAGTCCCGATCCGCCGGGCGAAAAAGGGGCTGGCGATCATCGCATCCAAGCCTACTGTTTTCGGATGTGTTTGACCAACGATCCCTCGAATCGAATTCCATTCGCCAAACCCGAGGGTTACGATCCATCGCAATACGAGTTATTGGTTCGTATTTATGAGGCAGGTTTTAATCAGACCTTTGGGAAATTTGATCCAATCCCAAACCACAAAACAGATACCAATAATCATGGGCCGATGAGCACCGATAATATTGGGTTTAATTACGAGTATCCCGAGGCGAGCTATGAGAAGCGTCACGAGATCATCAAAGAGCATGAAACCTATCAAAAAGGTTGGCTGTATTTCATTGCCAACGATCCTCGCGTACCCGAGGAAACACAGGCAGAAATGCGAAAATGGGGGCTACCTAAAGATGAGTTTGTTGATAACGGCAATTGGTCGCATCAATTGTATATTCGCGAAGCTCGTCGGATGGTTGGCAAATTTGTCATGACCGAACATGAATTGCTAAAACGTCGTGATACACCTGAGTCGGTAGGCATGGGATCCTACACCATGGATTCTCATAATGTGCAGCGGTATATCACACCGGAAGGTCACGTTCAAAACGAAGGTGACATCGGCGTCAGCACCAACGGGCCTTACGAAATCGCCTATGGTTCGTTAGTTCCGAAAAAGCAAGAATGTGAAAACTTGCTCGTTCCAGTATGTGTTTCGAGTTCGCACATCGCATTCGGCTCGATTCGCATGGAGCCCGTATTCATGATCTTGGGTCAAAGTTCGGCGACTGCGGCGGTAATGGCGATTGATAAAAAGATCGCAGTACAAGATGTCCCCTATGACCAGCTTCGTCAGCGTCTGCAAGCGGATGGACAAGTGTTGCACTACGCGGGATCGACAAGCCATTCGGCACGCGAGCGAGTCTATTTAAAAGATTTAGAAGGAACCGTGGTTGATGATTCCAAAGCTCAATTAACGGGATCGTGGCGGCCTAGTACGTCGTCATCCAAGTTCGTCGAACATGGTTACGTCCACGATGACAACGCGGCCGATGGCAAAGCGTCGATTGCGTTTGTGACCACGTTGCCAGCAGCGGGTGAATACGAAGTGCGTTTTGCGTATCCCGCGAATTCAAATCGAGCCAGTAACGTCAAAGTGATCGTGGATCACGCCGATGGTTCGACCACGGTAAACGTAGACCAAAAAAAGAATCCAGCAATCAAATCGCTGTTTCTATCGCTGGGCAAATTTCGATTTGATGCGACCCGCAAAGCAAGCGTTCGAATCGTTAACGATGGTACCAACGGTCACGTCGTTGCGGATGCGGTGCAGTGGTTACCG
>NZ_JBFHFD010001009.1:0-1819 GCF_041583735.1 Novipirellula sp. | reverse complement strand
TGATCGCTGCTTTTGTTGGTCCAACACGGCTGATCGACAATCTGCTGTTGTAGCCGCTTCTTTTAGAACCTGGGCTCGCCCATTGCTTGGCAAATAAGTTAGGCTTGGGCAACGACTACCCGTTCACTTTCAAAGCGTAATTAGCATGATTCAACGAATTCTTGTCACCGGGGGCGCCGGCTTCCTCGGTTCGCACCTTTGCGAACGATTGGTTAACGACGGACACGACGTCATTTGCCTCGATAACTTTTTCACGAGCCAAAAATCAAACGTTGCTCATTTGTTGGGCCGACCCAACTTTGAACTGATTCGACACGACATCACGCTGCCGATCTTTCTCGAAGTCGACCAGATCTACAACATGGCATGCCCCGCGGCGCCGGGGCACTACCAATACAACCCAATCAAGACGATGAAGACCAGCGTGTTGGGGGCAATCAACATGTTGGGGGTCGCCAAGCGATGCGGCGCACGAATCTTGCAAGCCAGTACCAGCGAGGTCTACGGCGATCCCGAAGTCCATCCGCAAACCGAGAGCTATCGCGGTAGCGTCAATCCGATCGGGATTCGCGCCTGTTACGACGAAGGCAAGCGGGCTGCGGAAACGTTGTTCATGGACTATCACCGCAGCAATAATGTCGACGTGCGGATCGTTCGTATCTTCAATACCTACGGACCTCGCATGCATCCCTATGATGGACGCGTGGTTTCCAATTTCATTCGCCAAGCACTCAGCGGCGAAGACATCACGATCTTTGGCGAAGGATCGCAAACGCGATCGTTCTGTTACCGCGATGATCTCGTCGACGTCATCATTGCGATGATGAACAAAGACAATTTCACCGGGCCGGTTAACATCGGAAACCCCGATGAGTTTACTATCCGCGAGCTGGCTGAAAATGTGATGTCGTTGGTCGGATCGAAAAGCAAGTTGGTCACGCGTCCGCTGCCATCGGATGATCCCACACGTCGCCGCCCCGATATCCGCTTGGCAAAAGAGCAATTGGGATGGGAACCAAAGGTCCCATTGGCCGAAGGTCTGAAGCACACAATCGATTGGTTCAAGACGATCAAATTATCCGACTATCGTCCACCGACGCCTAACTTCAGTTAGGTTCGGGCGGCAATAAGTGCCGTCGGCAGAGCAAATCACCTTTCCCAAACTTTGTTTGGGAGAGGTCGAGCAGAGCGCAGAGCGATTGCTCGGGTGAGGGCCGTCCGAGCAATCCGCGTCGTACGCTGCATCAAGTGTGCGCACCACGGCCCTCACCCGAACGAGGCCTAAAGGGCCCGTTCGACCTCTCCCCAGCTGCGCTCGGGCGAGGTGGCTTCTAAGACGCTAAAACCACACAGCCGAATGCATCGGGGTCAAGGTGAAGTCATTACAGAGCAGCGTGCCTAGGCAGGTGTGGGGGTGCAGAAGTCCATGAATTCGACTTGCACTTGCACGATATCTCGCGAGGCGCGAAAGAAGGCGTCCAGCACAGCGGGGTCAAAGTGTTTGCCACGCTGTTGCTCTAGAATCTCGAAACAGGTCGCGCGAGGTAACGCCTGTTTGTACGATCGGTCGGATGCCAACGCATCATAAGCGTCGGCGACTGCGGTGATCCGTCCTTCCAAGGGAATCGCTTCACCGGCCAATCCCATCGGATAGCCGCTGCCATCAAAATTCTCGTGGTGTGTCATCGCGATGCTGGCGGCTAATCGCATCAGCGAACTGCCGTCCTGTAACATTTTCGAGCCTATTTCAACGTGCTTTCGCATCGTTTGGACATCATCACCGCAGTGCGGCTCGATGCTCGGGCCATCTTTGCGAAGA
>NZ_JBFHFD010001008.1:0-1836 GCF_041583735.1 Novipirellula sp. | reverse complement strand
GCGTTTATCACCGGGATGTATCAAACCAGCATTGGAGCACATCATCATCGCAGCGGACGCGGGACTGAAAAAATCGAGTTACCTCAAAACGTCACACTGGTTCCCAAGCTTTTCCAGGACGCGGGTTACCACACCTCGATCACCGGTTGGCCACTGAACGGCAAGTTGGGTAAAACCGACTACAATTTCCAGTGGGACGAATCGGTCTACGACAGCAACGATTGGCAGGACCGCAAACCGGGCCAGCCTTTCTTTGCCCAAATTCAAACCGCGGGCGGCAAACTGCGAGGCAAGGACGCAAGCGGATGGGACAAGATCGCTCGGCAAGCCAAAAAAGAATTCGGCAACAGTACGGGCATTGATGCCGTGACGTTGCCGCCGTATTACCCCGATCATCCTGATATTTTGCGAGACTGGGCTGCCTATCTGGATTCGGTTCGCTTGACCGATGCGATGGTGGGCGAAGTGCTCGATCGACTCGGGCGCGAAGGCGTGCTCGAGAACACCTTGGTGCTGTTCATGACCGACCATGGCATCAGCCACGCTCGTGGCAAACAATTCATGTACGACGAAGGACTGCACGTGCCGTTGGTGATTGCGGGTCCGGGCGTTGAACCGGAAACGGTCCGCGATGATGTGGTCGAGCATATTGACATCGCGGCACTTTCGCTGGCGGCAGCGGGAATCGAAATCTCAAACACCATGCAAGCCAAGGATATCTTGGCAAGTGACTACGAACCGCGTGAGGCGGTTTTCGCCGCTCGCGACCGCTGTGACGAAACGGTCGACCACATGCGATCGGTGCGAACCAATGAATTCAAATACATCCGCAACTTTCTACCAAACCGTCCCTATTTGCAGCCTTGCGCGTACAAAGATGCCAAGGCGATCTTGATCGCGCTGCGTGAATATCACGCCGTAGGCAAGTTAAACGAAGTGCAAGAATTGATTTTTCGCGACGTACGGCCGGCCGAAGAACTGTACGACGTCAAAAACGATCCGCACGAGATTCATAATTTGGCAGGCGATCCGGCGAACGCGAACAAGCTGAAAACGCTGCGTGATCGCTTGGACCGATGGATGGAAGAGACTGGCGACCAAGGACGCCAACCCGAATCGGTCAAAATGTACGACAGCGACATGCAGGTCTACACCGACCGGCTTGCATTGCCAAAATTTGATCCGGCTCACTTGAAGGAAGTCCAGGACAACATTGCGATCATGAAAAAATGGGCCGCCGAAGGCAAGTAAGCCTTTGACTCTGAATCTTCCGATGGAATTGGATTCGCCGCCACAAATTCCGCATTCCTATCTGCGAGCACGACTTGATGAAACATGATTACCGACGACGAACCGGCACTGGCTGCGCACCGCGATCGGCGACGGCAGCCAAAAACGTGTTTAGAAAGCTTGCCTTGCTAGCCCTCGTGATGGGCGGCCTGTTTACGGGGCTGTTCCCCGTATCCGCAGAGGAGCAAGCAACCAGCGAGCGGCCCAATATCCTTTGGATCTTTTCCGAAGACCTATCACCGTTCACGGGATGCTATGACGATCCGATCAATGCGGGGCATACGCCAGCGATTGATCAATTGGCTGCCGATGGAGTGTTATTTAAACGCGCGTATGTGCCGGCGCCGGTTTGTTCCGCGTGCCGCTCGGCGATGATCACGGGTGTGATGCAAACGACGACGGGAACGCACCAACACCGGTCCGGACGTACCACCGATGGACAAATCGTTCCGCCGGATACTCAGATTCATCTTCCTGAAGGAATGAAGACGATCCCGGAATTGATGCGTGCAGCGGGCTACTTTACATTCAACAGCGGTAAAGACG
>NZ_JBFHFD010001007.1:0-1845 GCF_041583735.1 Novipirellula sp. | reverse complement strand
CGTCGTCCGGGAACATTTCGTCCGCGGCGAGTTGTTCCTGCGTGAATCGGTCGTACGGTTTGTCGTCGTTGAAGGACTCGATCACGTAATCGCGATAACGCCATGCGGTCGGACGAAAACCATCGGCGCGGTAGCCGTCGGAATCGGCGTAGCGGACCAGATCCAGCCATTGCCGCGCCGCGTGTTCGCCATAGCCTTTTGAATCCAGCAGCGAATCGACTAGCCGTTCATAGGCATCAGGCGACGTGTCGTTGACAAACGCAGCGACTTGTTCGGGCGTCGGCGGCAATCCGATGACGTCGAAATACAAACGCCGCACCAACGCATGACGATCGGCTTCGGGGGCCGGGGTGAGGCCACGAGATTGCAATTGGGCTGCGATGAAATGGTCAATCTCGTTGCGTGCCCATTTGTCGCCACTTTGCGTGGGCACCGCCGGTTTCACGGCGGGCTGAAACGCCCACCAATTTCGGTCTTCCTCGCTGAAAAATTCACGTGGCTCGCGGAGCACCACATCGGGATCGCTGCCGGGCCACGGGGCGCCCATGGCAACCCACCGCTCAAGCACCTCGATTTGTTTGTCGGCAAGTTGCCCCGACGGAGGCATCTCGAACGACTCGTAGCGGACCGCTTCGATCAACAGACTTTCGTCCGGCTTGCCCGGCACCAACGACGTACCTGATTCTCCGCCAAGCAACATGTGGCCGAGCGAATCGAGTCGCAGGTCGCCTTTCTGCTTTTCCTCGTCATGACACGCGAAACATTTTTCAGCCAACAACGGACGCACTTCGTTTTCGAAAAAGTGCATCTGCGATTTCGTGATCGGATCGTCGGCCATTGCCAACGGACACACGATCAACGTCGACAAAACCAGCAGTCGTCGGGGCCAAAAAGTGTGGTAGTGAGACATAGGTGGGAAATCAGAGAGAGAGAGGAGGGAGGGTTATCGAGTCGGAGGAAGTCCACCGATGAAGACGGGGTCGATTCGGTTTTCATCGTCCTGGATGTCTTGAAAAAACAAGCCGTTGACTTCGTCTCCGGCGGCGTAACCGAGATCGCTGAGGTCGATGCCGACCGCGATCACTTTGGCGCGTACCGAGTGAATGGTGCCTCCGGCGTGCGGCAAGCGATTGAGCATGCCGAGCGAGGTCGGTATTTCGCTAAATCGATACAGCCGAAAGGGAGTCAGGAATTTGGACTCGGGTGATGCCAGATCGATGTCGTATGACTTGATCGTGTGGGTGCGGAGGCCGTCGGTGAATTGCAACGGGCTGACGTGAAACGCATCCCCTTGCTCGGGATGGATGATCACCTGCAATTCAAAGAAGACCACATCGGGGCCCGCTGAATTGACAACGGGTCGTTGGAAACGAATGGCAAACCCCGGTGTACCAGGGCCCGAATTGGCCTCGTCGCCGAGAATGGGATTCTCGGTCAGCAGAGTACGGCTACCGCCTGGGTTGATCAGGCCGCTACACAGGTGGCGGTCGCGGTCAGCGTAATGCGAGCGAGGGAGTTCGCTGTGGGTTGAGTCGATTGGATCTCGCTGCTGTTCACATGTGATCAGGTTTGCATCGGAGCCACCACGGAAATGAACTACGTCGATTCCAATCAAATCATCGACGTGGTACTCGTAATCAACACCGCCTCGTTGCACAGAAACGGATTCCAATTCGCTGGCGTTTCCCTGGGCGTCTTGGCTCGTGAGAAAGCGGGTGATGCGATCGGGGATTTGGTTGCGATAGGCCGCCTCGTCAAACGGGATCTCCAAAACGTCGAAGCGATCGCCCGTCAACAGTTGGCGAGCTTGCCCTCGCCGCAGATTAATTCGTTCCGCCGGCGCCG
>NZ_JBFHFD010001006.1:0-1848 GCF_041583735.1 Novipirellula sp. | reverse complement strand
GTACAGCGGAACCAAGCAGGGGTGGTTCAACCGTGCTGCGGCGCGTGCTTCGAACAACCGAGGATCCTCGTCGTCGGATTCCGCATTGCGGGTTCGGCGAAATGATTTTAACGCGACCTCGCGTTGCAACATCTCGTCATATGCACGATAGACGGTGGAAAATCCGCCGACCCCCAAAATCCCGCGGATGGCGAAACGTCCGATTTGCAGCGGCGTTTCAAAGTCATCATCCGGCGCGGCGCAGCCGAGCGACTGGGTTGCCACCGAATCGCCAACCTGCCTGAATCGCTCGAGCACCGCATTGAGCCGTGTTTCGTCCAACAACAAACGCCCCGTGAAGGAAGCGTTTGGGGTGTGTTGCAATTGCTGGTAAAACGAATCGGATTGTGCTCGGTGAACGTCGACCGAATCGCTCTCTAATGGCTCTGACTCACTTCGCATGCCCCACCGTGTTTCCTGCGTTTATCGCTAATTGCGAGTCAAATCCCAGCCGTCGAGCCACATGGTTTTTGTCCGCTCCATTTGGAAATCTTTTTCCATTCGCTCGGCCATATCTGGAAGGTGGCCGGCGCCATAGAACACCGCAATCTTCTTTTTGCCCGCGTCGAGTTCTTCGCGGAGCACTTCAAAGGCCTTGGCGTTACGTCCTTTGATCAAGGTGTTCTCACCGTTAGCGTCATCGAGTCCGGCAGTCACCGAATCGATGTCGACCATTTGCCGCGACATCAATTGTTTCAGGTGCATGGCGCGGTCGTCGCTGAAGAGTGCCATCAACATTCCCGCTTCGCCTCCCGAGGCGGCTTGTGATGCCAAACCGGCTCCCATCATGCGGGCGCCCATCTTCCAAACGCTGTCACCACGTCGGCTCAAGTCTTCGACAAACTCCTCGGGACTCATATCCGCGTGCCGAAAGTTCTTGGACATATAGTCGATCTTCTCTAACTGGTATTCCAGCCCCAGCATGTCTTTCATGCCCGTTTGCATCGACGACAAGATCGATTGGCGATTTTTGAGATCTTCGGGACGAAATCGGGTGCCATCGGGAGCCACCAATTCGTACAGCACCGTATCGTATTTTGCCAATCGCTTGCTTAATTCCGCATAATATTCGCTTTGTCCAATGTGGACGACGCCGACCAAATCGACCACGCGGCCGGCAAACGGGGTGTCGGGTTTACCAACGTAGCGAACAATCGCGGTTTGCAGTGCCCGAGGTTTTCCCTCGTCCGTCTGGTCAACCCGGATGTAGGCCGCATCCGATTTGGCGGCATCAGTCTTGGTTTTCTGCTCGGCGGGCGGTTCAGCCACCACCTGGGCAAATAGCGTCGCGGCACCCGTCAGCACACAAGCAAATAGTAAAACGACAAGCGTGATCGCGTGACGAACGAGTTTCGATTGGTGGATCCGATTCATTCTCAAATTAGCCCTTGATAGCAGCCGTGTTTCCGACCGAGCGGGATGGAGCGTTGGTTTTTCTACAGTCAAGGATAGTGGCTTTTGCGGAAACCGACAAACCACGCCCGCTAGGGCCACGATTAAATCGCGGTAATCGCACGTTTTGATCCGGAATAGGAGGGATTTCAGTCCTACAGCCGACGGACGACAACATCGTCGAATTCATTCAGGTCGTCAAACGAACCGAGCCCGATTTTCCCTTTGCCGAAGGTCTTGTCGGTGACCGACATGTGCGGTTTGCTCATCTCATCAAAAAATACGTCGATTTTTCCCGAATCGACATCGCGGGTGACTCGGACCTTGTGCCATTGGTCATCCCACGGAGTCAGGGATTCGTTTTTCGTTAGCGCCAAACGCGGGGCTTCGTTGACAATCATGATCTGCCCGCTGTGG
>NZ_JBFHFD010001005.1:0-1852 GCF_041583735.1 Novipirellula sp. | reverse complement strand
TCCCCGATTATCACCCCCCGAGGCCACAGGACGCAACCGTCGGGGATTTTTAAGTTTCAAATGGTGATCTCAAATCTCCTGACTCTAACGTTTTCTATGCACCGGATTTTGCCGGATAGGCGAAGTCCGTCAGGCCCGGAGGGCCGGCAGAGTGGATGCCGGTGGCGTGAGCCCAATGCCACCTACTTTGTGGTCATTCGGGTGGTATATCATCGGGCTGCTGTTTTTTTCTTCGAAGTGACTTCTGGAATTTCGTTGTCTTTTGGCGCCGCGGGTGGGCTATGCGTGGGTAGCTGCGAGGCAATTTTCGATTGGGAAGTTTGCGGCCCGCTGCGCTCACCAAAGCGCCGTGATAAGCCAGCCTCCATTCCTCCAGGGTCGTAAGCTTTTCACGTAGCAGATGATGCTTGAACGTCGTCCAAACTCCCGTGAAGCTGAGCTCGCGAGGGTCAACTCGAATCAATTTCGCTGCTTGTTTGCGTAGCTGAGCGACAAGATTATAAGCGATGATCGATCCCATTAGCTCCTTCATCACCGTGTCGACACTCTTGGCGCGAATGTTTTCTGTGTCCATCGTCACTTTGACATCGCGGATATCGAACTCCACATCGTAGCGACGAACGTACAGGGCAGCGGCCGAGTGAGCGTCCGTCTCAAGGCTCGTCACGATCTCCAGCGTGTCTCCATTTTCAAGTTCAATTTGGTGGAGAAAGACTTCGATAGACGTGTCTTTACTAAGATCGAGATTGGTTCGGCGGTCCTTCGGTGTCGGCCGCCAAATCAAGTGAAACGTCTTGTACCCGTCCCCTTGGTCGACCAACGTAGCCGACTTGCGGTACGACCTGAATCGCTGTTTGGTCAGCCGCAGCACGAAGTCTTGGTGATGTAATTGGCAGTGGTGGGCGACATTAAAAATCCCAAAACCGCTATCAGCCAGAACGATCGAGCGTTTCGGGAGTCGTTCAATAATCGGCTTGGCTTGCTCAAGTTCACTTTTGTTGTCCGCTCCGTACATCGGATCGACTTGCGGCAACAACGCGCACCCGGTCTGCATTTCATTTGCGACCAGCAATCTCGCAATAGGCCAAACCGTCTCTCCGTGTTGGTTGGACGCCGGCGGGAACGCTTTCTGAAGTGCTTCGGTCGGAGGAAGCGTGATCGTCGTCCCATCGATAATGAATACACGTCGATCGAGAAAGGCTTTGGGAGCGCGGGAAGCAAGGTGATCGCAGATTCGATGGGAAAACTCTTCCACGACAGCGAGCGGAATCCTTTTTCTGGCGGCGTTGTAGGCCGAATTGTTTTCGGAAAGGCGATTCTCTTGAACCCTTCGATTGTCAGGCAAAATATCCGTATGATTTTTGAGCAAATCTGCGACGGCATCGGTTAGTGAGATGCCTCCTTCGAGCCGTTGTAAAACGAGTAGCCAGAGGGTCGGGGCCTGCGTATAGACCATCCGCGCGTTGGCACAATCGTGATCCTCAAAGACCCGTTGTAGTTTGGGTAATTCAAGAAGCTCAGCCAGCAACGCTTTGGCTTTGCCAAAGCGAGACTCTTCATCGGCACCGAGTGTCGTCGGGTCGACCATGGCGATTCCCAGTCAGAAAGGCAGTAAGTGTAAACTTACCTGCCAGGCGCAAAAATCGTGCCAAAACCGGGTTTTTGGGACCGCGCCACCCGATAGGGTCCAGAATAGGTGGCATTGGGCTGACGCCACCGGCAAGCATTGTGCCAGCCCTTCGGGCTTCATCACGGGTAAACATAGAAAACGTTAGTGTCAGCAAATTTGCATTTTTCAATTCGCAGTTTTCAATTCTCAATTTGCAATCTTCCGTCCGGCCAAACTCCTCAC
>NZ_JBFHFD010001004.1:0-1853 GCF_041583735.1 Novipirellula sp. | reverse complement strand
GCTGCGAGATCGCGATTTGGCCTTGGGCGAGGCGATTGGCGGGATGATTGCCAACGATCACCCGACGAGTACCCTGCCCCGCCCTGCTCTGCCCCGGATTGGTGCCCGCTAAAGGAACGCTCGCCCGATTGTGGGTCCTTTTCGACTTCCACCGATAACTGCTCGATTTGCATCCCTTGCGATTGCAGCCGTGCTCGCAGCTCGGGCAGGTTCTCACGCAATGCGGCTGCCGCCGCCTCGGTTTCGGCGACGACTCGCGTTTGAATCTTGTTTGACTTGATCTGCATTTCCAAGCGGACTGTACCCAGTTCCGCAGGTGCCAAACGAAGCCGAACATTGCCGCCGTCGGGCCCAAGATGCTGGAATGCACGACTGACACGCTGGATCAACTTGGCTCGCGAGATCAGATCCGTGGTGCTTGAATTGCCACTCTTTTCAGCTCGTTTTGTCGTCGCATCCGCAGCCGACGTGGTCGTGTTCGGTCCACTGACAGCTCCGCTGCCATCACGAGCTGCACTGTTGGTCGATGTCGCCGACGAAGCGTTTGCAGTTGCGGTTGCGGCCGCGGTGGTGCGTGCGGCGGCCGCAGCTGCGGCCGCCGTCTGCGTGATCGCTTCGACCGCCTGCTGTGCCGCAGGATTGACGTTGGCACTTTGGATGGTCGTCGGTTCGATGCTAGAGAGTGATTCGGGAATCGGCAACGTCGCAGTCGCCGAAGCCGATGGCGATGCGGCGTTTCCGCTGCGTGCCGCCGATGCGGCTTCGTCAATCGTTCCGCCACCAGATCGCTCGCCACCGTTGACGGGACCAAAGTGGTCGCGGCGGCGCTGGCGTGAATCGCGGCGGTGGTCCCCCGAGTTCGATTCGGCCTCGGTTTCCGATGTCGCGTCGGTCGATACCGACTCGGCGTCGGTCGTGGTGTCTTCGCTCGTTTCCGCTGTGTTCTTGTCCGTCGTTGGAACACGAGCGAGCGACTCGGTCGATGTTTCCGCTTCCTGCTGAGAAGACTTTTGTTTGGCCTGGTCGTGCTCTCCAGTCGGAAGCACTGCGTTGGCATCGGCCTGTTCGGTTTGGTCTACCGAAACGTTGTCGGCTTGTTCATTGGCGTCGGTTTTGTTTTGGACCGTCGCGGCCGCTAACACGCTCGCATCATTCGCGGTGGCGTCTTCGGTCGATTCGGACTCAGCGACAATTCGTTCTTCGCCGGGTGTCGTGTCCGCGACCGTTTCTTGATTCGCGTTGTCGTCGCTGTTACCGCTGGGGATGGCCAAGGCTGCCAAGTCGGTTGCGTTTTCTTGGGCGAGGACATCTGCCTCGTCCGCCTCGATAGATTCGGTAGCGGTGGCATTCTCGCTCGCTTCGTTTTGCGAGGACGATTCAGGTGACGAGGATGAATCCGAGACCGCCGGAAGGGTTTTGGTCGTCTGTGGCGACTCGATCGCCGCGATCTGGGCAAAGACATCAGCAAAGGCATCGACGATGCTGCTGGAAGGGTCGATCGATTGCAGTTGAGTGCCAAGCGATCGCAAACGATTTTGCGTGGGAGTTCGTGCGCCAGCGGTGCTGGATGTTGTTTGCGACTCGCTCATCTTCGAGGCCTCCCCTAGTAGCGAATCGGCGCCGCTAGAGAAATCGCTAGCAAAACGCTACTCGCCGCCTGCCTGACTAATCAGGGACGTGGTTGGATACCCTTCGCCGATGCGGCGTAGGATCTCGGAGAGTTTGTCGGCTTCGGATGGCTGAACAAACTCCGCCAATATATCTTTTCGTTTATCGATGGGCATGGCTTGAACAATATTGACGACCTCATCAACTCTTTCATCGTCATAGATTCTCAAAAGTTGCTCCTTTGC
>NZ_JBFHFD010001003.1:0-1866 GCF_041583735.1 Novipirellula sp. | reverse complement strand
TTGCGGGGAGCCCGGATTCATCAATACGCACGAATCTTGAATGTGGTCGATGCCTACATTCAACTGATCTCACCCTCGACCAATCGCTGTGGCATCCTACCTCACAACGCCATCGGCTTGATTCTGCATCAAGCGACTCGCGGCACATTTGATCCCGAGGTGGTGCGAGCGTTCTTGAACACCGAGTCGCTCTACCCGCTGGGCAGCCATGTTGAATTGCGATCCGGCAGCACCGCAATGGTCATCCGCCGTTCGGCGCATAGCTATGCCTGCCCGATGCTGATGCGAGAAGACGGTGAACGGGTACAAGAAGACAACGCCGAGAACCGGATCATTCGCCCAATCGCCTCGCCAACGATCGAGCAGATGCGAATTCCCCCCTCCAAGATGCCTTCGATCAACTGGAATCCCGCCGACAACGTCTTGATGGTGTGATCCCACTAGAATCGCCGACCGGAACCGCGTTTGCGGGCAACGTGACGCAGCGAACGTGCAGTGCCTTCCCAAAGCATCTCCAGGGATTTCCCGAAATGCATCGAGGGTTGCCGTAGCGGGGCTTGTCAAAGGCGGGGCTTGTCAAAGGCCGCTCATGTGGCACCGCTTGGCGGCTGTACCCAAGCGATTGCCTGGCGTCGGGAATCCGCCTTCACATCAAGCTTCAGCGTGGAAATGATTCGGTCAATTTCCCGAGACGGATCTTGCAGGATTGCATCGTATTGGAGCTTTAGGACGTTGGCGTTTTCAAAATTAAAATCATGAACTGCATTCCATAATTTATTCTGAATCGGCTCCGTCATCTCACCAAACCAATTGCGTTTACGTAGACCCGCGATCGACGCTTCTCGTTCTCGCTGGATCCAGACGAAAACCGTCTGCTCGCCCCATGCTTTGCGTAGGTCGGCAAGCGACAAGCAGAACAACGGATGTTTCGCCCCGCACGGTGATGAACCAAGCGACTCGCGACCTAAAATCCAATTGCGAAATACCTCCACACGAATTCGTTCGTGCGCCTGCGATTGACAATCGGGTTCAGGCCAGAAATGGCGAAGGATACAAGATAAGTCGTAGGGCTCGTAGAAGCATTCATTTTCGTGCCAATACGGGGCTCCCATATCAACACCCAAACGATGCAACACTCCAGCGACACAGGTGGATCCAGAGTTGTAGAGTCCTATCACGACAATACGCATCAGAAATTTCCAAAATCAAGAATGTTGCTTCACCAAGTACATTGGCTGCCCATACGAACCGTAAATCGATAGCATCATTGCGGTATGCAATTAAGCAGCGAGCTTGGCGGCTTCTTTGGCCAATCGCTTTGCAACACGCTCCGGTGGTTGACGCCACCTTCGGTGTAACCACCAATATTGTTCGGGCGCCAATTTGATCGCAACGGCGAGTCGTTCGTTGTACCACTGAGTTAATGTCGTCACCGATTGACAGACCTTGGCGGTGTCATTCAGCGGATCGGCGATACCGACACAGCCCGATTCGAACTGCATCGGTTCGCCATGTTTGCGAATGGTATAGCTGACCAGCATCGGCGCATTGGAGCTGAGCGAGAACAGAGCTAACGCTTTGTGGCTCGATGCGGGAACGCCCATGAACGGCAACCAGCAGCCTTTGTCACCCGCATGTTGATCGGCCAACAACGACAACACACCGCCTTGCTTTAGGTGTTGCTCGATTAGTGGCGCACACCCTTCTTTGTCGACCATCACTTGCCCTTTGGCACCGCGAAACCGCTGGACCCAGCGATGCAGGAACGGATTGTCTAATTTTCGTGCGATCGTGGTGGTGCTGAATCCCATCAAACCAAGCACATAGCCGCCAATTTCAAAGTTGCCAAAATGTCCCGTCACTCCA
>NZ_JBFHFD010001002.1:0-1883 GCF_041583735.1 Novipirellula sp. | reverse complement strand
GAAGAACGGTCCCTGGGGTTACTCAGGCAATCCGTTTGGCGACGATGAATGTGGCAAATACTACGGTCGCTCGTTGAGCGTTTGGTCGGCCTTGATCGCTTTACAAGGTTTCATCTACGACGGCCCGGCGGGGCGTATCGGGTTTCGGCCTGTGCTCAGTCCCGAAGACCACGCCAGTTTCTTTACCGCCGCAGAAGGCTATGGGCTCTTTACCCAGACTCGCGATGCGAACCATCTGAAAGTGTCCATTGATTTAAAAGAAGGACAGCTCCGACTGAACGAAGTGATACTGGCAGTCGCGGATGGGAACAATCCTAAGGCCGTAGAAGTGCAATTGGCAGACAAAGGTGTTGATACCCGTTTTGTTGCCAAGAACGGAGAACTTCGATTGGTATTCAGCAGCCCGCTTGTATTAAAGCCGGCCCAACGTCTCGATATCCAGGTCAAGAATATTACGTCCCTCTAAGCGAAGCCCCGCGGTGGGCCAATCGCGGAGCTCAAACCAAAATCACTCACCGCAAAAATACAATTTGTGCCAATCGACCTCACCAAAATAGGACTGCAAAATTGATCAACCGAATCAACCGAATACTCTTCAGTTTGTTGACCGTCGGCCTGCTGGCCAGAGCAACCGTGGCCCAAGAAATTGAGCCAACGTGGCAGTCGATGGCGGAACATTACAGCGTGCCCGAGTGGTTCCAAGACGGCAAGATCGGCGTCTGGTTTCATTGGGGAATTTCGTCGGCCGCCGATGAGAACCGTCCCAACGATGGATCCCACTATGGACGCCGCATGTATTCCGTTGTCCCCGACGATTACTCGGGCGAGATGGGAATGTCGGAGACCCTGACCAAGTGGCACACCGAGCGTTACGGGCATCCGTCGGAGTTTGGTTACGAGGATCTGATTCCGTTGTTCAAGGCTGAGAAATGGGATCCGGATGCTCTGGTGAAATTCGTCAAAGACAATGGGGCGCGTTTCATCATGCCGGTGGCCTGCCATCACGATAACTTCGACATGTACGACTCGTTTCACCCATGGAACTCGGTCAAGATGGGTCCGAAGCGGGATACATTGAAGGAATGGAAGGCGGCTGCGTCGAAACACGGACTCAAATTCGGTGTGTCCACCCATCTCTATTGGTCGCCTCGCTTCTTTGCCAATGCCCGCAAGTACCAGAAACCGGGCACGCCCGAGTGGACGCTGTTCAATATGGATTTCGATCCGCGAGGGTACGCCACGCAGGACAGCTGGAACGAACATTGGTACGCCCGCTGTTGGGAAATCATCGACAAGTATGATCCCGACATGTTCAACAACGACGCTCCGTTTCCGAACGAGAAGGAGAATGGTGGCAAGGGTTTGGGAATCAAGCTTTTCTCGTCTTTCATCAACCGCGATCTCGAAGAGAACGACGGGACGCAAACGGTTGTTTTCTCGTGCAAGGATGCAAATGCGGACCGTGCCGCATTTACCTACAACCTCGAACGTGGTGCTGCGGGGGACATCAAGCCTGAGCCGTGGATGTGGGCAACCGATCTTTCGGGAGGCTGGTTCTACCGCGCGACCGCCGTCAACCGAATGAGTATCGTGGTGATGGTCGGCAACGCGGTGGACGCCATCAGCAAAAATGGAGTGGTCATGCTCAACGTCGCGCTCAAGGGAGACGGCACGATCCCGGAAAAGCAGGCTGCCTATCTGACGGCCTTTGGCGATTTTCTGAAAACGAATGGCGAAGGCATTTACGGCACCCGGCCATGGAAGACCTTCGGCGAGGGTCCGTTAGAGATGAAAGATGGGCGTCAGGGAGAAAACCACAAGGAGTTTTCGCAACAGGACATCCGTTTCACGACTAAAGACGGAGTCTTGTACGCATTCGTGCT
>NZ_JBFHFD010001001.1:0-1889 GCF_041583735.1 Novipirellula sp. | reverse complement strand
GAGGAAGTGATCGACGATTCCACCTTCTTTTTGTCGACCTATGCCCGATTGTGGGCAACCGGGTTGCCAATCGATCTAAAAAGCCAATGGGCTGGCGAGACTCGCAAGCGAATCACCCTGCCGACCTATGCATTCCAACAAGATCGATATTGGATCGATCCGACGGACGAGTCGGTAAAAACAACCCAACGCGTCCGTAAACCGCTGCGAAAAACGGAAGACATTCGCCAGTGGTTCTACCAATCGAAGTGGCGAGAACGTACCGAAACGCCCCCACGCGAATTGCCCCCTGCGTCAAACAATTGGTTGATTTTTCTTGATGATGCAGGCATCGGTCAAACGATGGCGAATCAGCTTCGAGAACGTGGCGATACCGTTGCTGTTGTCCGCCGCGGAGACATCTTTCGCCATGTGTCGCCTCATGAATTTGTGCTTGTTCCTGAACTCGGACGCGACCAGTATATCCAACTTGCCAAGCAGCTTTCGCAAAACGATTTTGTTCCCGACCGGATCGTCTACTTGTGGCCGATCACCAAAGATTCCAGCTGCCGACCGGGATCGACGTTCGCGATGCGAATTCAAGAGGAAGGAATCATCGGATTGACGATGACGATTCAAGCGATAGCGGGCATTCTCGAGGACCACCCGTGCTCGGTCATGATGGTCGCTAATGGCATGCAATCAGTCGAGGGAGGACCGATTCGCTATCCCGAGAAAGCGACGGCGATCGGTCCGGTCCGTGTCGCGCCTCGCGAATACGCCAATCTACAAACAGTGGCGGTCGATATTTTGCTGCCCGCAACGGATCATCAGCGAGCAGCGATATCCGAGTTATTGATTCGTGAAGCCGCAATGCCATCACACGGCGATGTGCGTGCGATCCGTGAAAACAAAGTGTTTGAAAAGAAACTCGAATCGGTTTGTCTCGATCCACCCACACCCAATTCATTGCTTCGCATGGGCGGCACGTACCTGATCACCGGCGGTTTTGGGGGGATGGGACGCACCCTTGCCACCCTGCTCGCCTCGAAATATCAAGCAAACTTAATCCTGCTGTCGCGAACTCCAACGTCGTCGCCGGGAGGAACGATCGCCAATCCACAAAATCTGCGAGCGAAAGAGCGGCAAAGGTTCGTCGAGCAACTCGAAGGTTTGGGGGCTAATGTGCGGGTGGTGAATGCGGATGTTGCCCATCCGGCCGAGATGCAAATGGTCTTCGACGAGTTAACGAAAACGTTCGTAAACATCTCGGGCATCTTTCATACGGCTGGCGAATTGGATGACGACTTGATTGCCACCGCAACCATCGATTCAATCCAAAACGCGTTGGCGGCAAAAGTCCACGGCACCCAATTGCTCGAACCATTCCTTAACCATAAGTCGCTGGATTTCTTGGTGCTGTGTTCTTCGACCAGCACATATCTCGGCCCCGCCGGTCAATCGGCTTACGTTGGCGCCAACGAGTTTCTGAATGCGTTTGCCGAAGCCAAGTCGGCGGAACCCACGTCAACCCGCGTCCTGTCGATCAACTGGGGCGTGTGGCGAGATGTCGGAATGGGCGCAGCGGCGTACAACCGCATGCATAGCAATCGCGATCATCGCGCCCCAGATCACGCCGGTGACACTGCGACGCCTGCAAATCATCCTTTGTTTGACACGCGGCGAGTTGATGAGGTTACTGGTGAAACGGTCTTGACCGCGAAACGCTCATCCGCGGAACACTGGGAACTCGATGAGCACCGGACCGTCAACGGGAAATCCGTTTTGCCAGGCACTGCGTATCTCGAGTTGGTCGTTGCAGCGGCGCAAGAGATTTTTTGTGGCTCGTCGTTGCACATCAGCAACATGAGCTTCCTGAAGCCCTGCGTGGCCGAAGAGGATGCCGAACT
>NZ_JBFHFD010001000.1:0-1922 GCF_041583735.1 Novipirellula sp. | reverse complement strand
TCGGGTGGTCACGCGTGAACGGGCGGTGGAGGGCGTAGCAGGCGACATCGACGCGTCGGGGGCTCGGAGGAATCAAAACGTTAGGGATCAATACAAGCCATCAAGCTAACCGTACAATGCGAGAAGTCCAGCGGGGATGGTCTGACCAACCCTACCGCTTTCTCGTTTTTTATGGGGGGAATCAAATCGATGAAAAATCTATCTCTGTTTCGGTTGACTAGCACCCAAATCATCCGCCCGAAATTTAGCGGGCGACCACGGCAATCCAGCGACGTTGCGGCCGTTGGCACCGCCGCCCGGCCACCCCACCCCCATCGATCAGGCAAGTTTCGTCCATCATACAAGACTCGGTTGCCCCTCGGACGTGATGAGCTTGCTAGCCTGATGCGAATCCGTTTCGCTCTCTCGCTGTTGGCTCTCTCGCTCTCGCTGACAATCACCTCGACCGCCTTCGCCCAGGCCGGCGCGAATATGGTCACTCAGTTCAAAGGGACGCTCAAAAGTGCCCAACCAGGCGTGCTGGTTATCACCCGCGACGACGGCACCGAGATGTTTGTTCAGCCGCCCGACGAGCTAGCCAATCTCGCCTTTGTTGCCGAAGCCAAACCTGCCTTCCTAGGCCGTGGGATGCTGATCCGATTTTCGGGTGTCTTCGACGGCGCAGGCAATCCGTTATCGAAGATTGAAAAGGTCGAAATTTTTCAGCCTGTTCCTCCGCAACAATTAAAAGGCAGCCAGCGAGACAAATTTACCCCTGGCGTCTACGGCGACCGTCACGCCAATCCTCAACAACGCGCCGAACCGCAGAAATATGAGGTGGTCGGTATCCCGATGGGGATCACCCCCAACGGCATCATGATGACGCAAGCCGGCAAGATTCCCGTCCGCTGCCAATTAGCCGAAGATGCTCAATTTGAACTGCGTCTGAACAATCTCTCTTTGGCCCAGCCCGGCGACCCGGTGTCGATCAGCGGTTTCTATCAACCTCCCGATGAAACCAAAGTCAAGGCCGAGAGCATCACGATCACCACCGATCGAGTCTATGGCGAACCGGCAGCAAACGAAAATCCACGTGGTCGCCGCAAATCTCGGAAGGATCGTGATACGGCCGACGCCGCGAAAGACGCCCCCGCCAACAAAGACGTCAGCGAAGACACTGTTCAACCCAAAGCGGCGGAGTAACCCTGCCGCCTCCTCTCTCTCTCTTTAATGATGATGCGTCCCCCGTCCTTGAGTTTGAAAGTTTGTCCATGTTGATGCGTGTCAATGGAGGCCACGTCATTGACCCAGCATCGGGAATCGACGGAGTTCACGATCTATGGATCCGCGACCAATCGATCGAGAAGCCCACTGCGAATCTGACCGCCGACAAAACAATTGACGCTACCGATTGCATCGTACTGGCGGGAGCGATCGATTTGCACACGCATATCGGTGGCGGAAAACTGACACTGGCAAGATTGCTACTGCAAGACCAGTTTCCTCGCGAGAGTGCGCGGATGAGTGAGTTTTTGCCGGCCGCTAGCGTCGTTGGCAATCGCTATCTCGACATGGGTTACACCACCTGTTTCGAGCCCGCCGTGATTCCCTGCAATGCTCGTTCGGCCCACGCCGAAATGGCCGATGCGGTCGGAATTGATACCGGTGGCTACTGCTTGCTCGGCAACGATGACGTGCTACTGAAACTGCTCGCCGAAGCGGCACCGCAAGCGATCATCAATGACTATGTTGCTTGGATGGTCACAGCAACGCAGTGCATCGCAGTGAAGGTTGTTAATCCTGGCGGGATCAGCGCGTTCAAGTTCAACACACGCGAATTTGACGTCAACACACCACACCCTCAGTACGGTGTGACTCCATCGACGATCATTCGCCGCTTGTGCCGCGCGGTTCACGAAATCGGTTTGGCTCATCCGCTGCAT
>NZ_JBFHFD010000999.1:0-1954 GCF_041583735.1 Novipirellula sp. | reverse complement strand
TTCAAATCATCAGTCCGCCCCACCGCGATTGCTGTCAAATACATCACTTCGAGCGAGCGGTCTGCATCGCTCACCGACGGCGCGATCGTCCGCGGTGCCGCCAATCCCTCCATCGATCCCGAGTCCAAGCGAGACCGAAACGTCCCCGAGGAGGGAGAGATCGAAGAAATGATTCGGCTGCCATCGTTGTGATGACTTTGCTGAACGATATCGACTCCATGTGCCGCCTCCATCGCTCCGGATCGACCGGCGCCCGGTTGCCCCGTGCCGGTAAAGATCATCATCGACCCACCGATTTCGATCCGGTCACCACTGGCGAGATCATGTTGCCGTTTGGGGACCCCGTTGACCAACGTGCCATTGCTGCTGTCCAAATCAAGCAACCGACAACCGCCTATTTTGTCTAATTGAATCTCGGCATGGACGCGTGACGCTTCGGTGTCCAACAATTGGATGGTGTTGGTTTTATCGCGACCGATTCGGACGACACTTCCCTGCAATTGAAAGTGTTTTCCTTGATCACGCCCTCGGACCACGAACAGAGAAGCCATAAAAAATCACGTGGGGAGAAAAGAATCCTAGAACGGCTGGAAGACGGAGAGAGGGGGGGAGCGGCGTGACCGCTGCGATTCCCCATGATAGGAGAATCTATTGAAATTGAAACCGCTGCGCAATCCTGAAACCGCTGCCTTGAAACCGCTGCGCAACGCATCCCCTCCGCAGAGAAACGTCGCTGGGGTAGCAAAAGTACTCAGAAGTCCTTTGTGGCTCGCGAAACTGGAAAAAATGCGTAACGCTGGCGTGACAATCGGGTTTGTCGGTGGATTACAATAATCAGCGGACGTTCCCTCGTCCCACCCCGCCGACTGCATCCCCACTTGCGAGAAGGAAACTTGCCTTGGTCCAACCGCCCCCGATTGAGCCTTCGAACGACGCCGCCGCCACCACACGGTTGGTGCATGCCTGTAACCGGGTTCGAGAACAAGTCGCCCGGATTGTCGTAGGGCAAGACGAGGTGATCGAGCAATTGCTGATCGCCATACTCGCTCGCGGCCACTGCTTGCTCGAAGGTGTCCCAGGGCTGGCCAAGACGTTGATGATCCGCACGCTCGCTGAATCAATGGAGCTGTCGTTTCGGCGAATCCAGTTCACGCCCGATTTGATGCCTGGCGACATCACCGGCACCGAAATCATTCAAGAAGACCCGGCCACGGGACGACGCGAATTCAAGTTTGAACGGGGCCCGATCTTCACTCAAATGTTGTTGGCGGACGAAATCAACCGGACGCCGCCAAAAACCCAAGCCGCACTGCTCGAAGCGATGCAAGAACACGAGGTGACTGCGGCGGGCACCACGTACCGGCTAAACGAGCCTTTCTTTGTGTTGGCCACTCAGAACCCGATCGAACAGGAAGGCACCTACCCGCTGCCGGAAGCCCAACGCGATCGTTTTCTGTTTCATGTCGTGGTCGGCTACCCAAGTCGCGATGAAGAATCCGAGATCGTCGACCGCACAACATCGACATTCAAAAGTACGGTCGAGCCGGTGATCAGCGGTGAAGACATCGTTCAATTTCAAAACACGGTCCGCAACGTGCCGCTGCCGCCCCATGTCAAAGATTGGGTGCTCGATGCGGTGCGAACCGTCCGTCCGCAAGATGAAAATTGCGCCATGTGGGCGAAGGAACTGATCCAGTGGGGACCAGGGCCACGCGCCAGCCAACAATTGGTGCTTGCATCGAAGGCGCGAGCGCTGCTTCATGGACGCCCCAGTGTTGCCATCGAAGACGTGCAAGCTCTTGCACTGCCGGTGCTTCGCCACCGCGTTGTACCGACTTTTGCAGCTGAGGCAGACGGCATCACCGTCGATGATCTGATTTTGCGAATGATTCGCGAAGCGTCTAAAAAAACAACAAAAGTTTTGTAAGTCGCTTGCGTCTCATGTATCGTTGTT
>NZ_JBFHFD010000998.1:0-1954 GCF_041583735.1 Novipirellula sp. | reverse complement strand
ACCTTCAATACAGATAAGAAAATACTATGGCAAAAATGAACCTACGTCCGTTGGATGATCGCATTGTTGTTGAGCCTGTCGAAGCCGAAGAAACCACCGCTGGCGGTATCGTGCTTCCCGATTCGGCTCGTGAAAAACCACAGCGTGGTACGGTTGTCGCCGTCGGTCCTGGCAAAATGTTGGACAGCGGAAACCGTGGTGAGCTTAGCGTCACCGTTGGCGACGTCGTGATCTACGGCAAGTACGGCGGAAGCAACATCGAAGTCGATGGTCGCGAAATGAAGATCCTTCGCGAAAGCGACATCTTGGCAAAAGTTCTGTAGTAAACGGCACTTTTGGTTTTTCGCAGTGAGCCGACTTGCGTGGGCTCTGCTGCGATGGACGAAACGTCTCAGCGGTGTGTGTGTCACTGCCGCTGATTGCAACAAAACGAACAACAGCAATTTTATTACAGGAATTCACTCGTGGCAAAACAACTGCTATTTGACGACCACGCGCGAGCTCGCATGTTGGCGGGCGTCGACAAGTTGGCCAATGCGGTCGCCGTAACGATGGGCCCCACCGGCCGCAACGTGATGATCGACAAGTCGTTTGGCGGACCCACCGTAACGAAGGACGGTGTCACCGTCGCTAAAGAAATTGAGCTCGAAGATCGTTTCGAGAACATGGGCGCCAAGTTGGTGATCGAGGTCGCTCAAAAGACCAGCGATCTCGCCGGTGACGGCACCACCACCGCAACCGTGTTGGCTCGTGCGATCTTCAAAGAAGGTCTGCGTAACATCGTTGCCGGCAGCAACCCTGCGGCGATCCGCCGTGGAATCGACCGCGCTGTTCAAGCAGCCACCGAGCAATTGATCGAGATGGGCCAGCCCGTCAAGAACAAAGAGCAAATCGCTAACGTCGGTGCGATCAGTGCGAACAACGACAAGGTCATCGGAAACTTGTTGGCCGATGCTTTGGAACGAGTCGGTAAGGACGGCGTGATCACAGTCGAAGAAGGCAAGAGCCGAGTGACTGAAGTCAATTACGTGGACGGGATGCAGTTCGACAAGGGCTACATCTCGCCTTACTTCATCAACGATCCAAGCACGATGGAAGCGAGCCTCGAAAACGCTCTCATTCTGCTTTACGAGAAGAAGATCAGCAACATCCGCGATCTTGTTCCGTTGTTGGAAAAGGCAGCACAGACTGGTCAACCGTTGTTGATCATCGCCGAAGATGTTGATGCAGAAGCATTGACGTTGTTGGTAGTCAACAAGTTGCGTGGCACGTTGAACGTGTGTGCGGTGAAGGCGCCTGGTTTCGGCGATCGTCGCAAAGCCATGCTCGGCGATATCGCGACCCTGACCGGCGGTACGCTGATCAGCGAAGACTTGGGTATCCAGCTCGAAAATGTCACGCTTGAGCAACTTGGCCGTGCCAAGAAGGTCACCGTCGACAAGAGCAACACGACCATCGTCGAAGGCAGCGGAAAACGCGAAGATATCGACAAGCGTGTCTCCCAAATTCGTGCTCAAATCGAACAAACCGATAGCGAGTACGACAAGGAAAAATTCCAAGAGCGTTTGGCGAAACTGGCTGGTGGCGTTGCCGTCATTAGCGTGGGTGCCGAGACCGAAGCGGAAATGAAGCAAACCAAGGCTCGCTTGGAAGACGCACTGCATGCAACCCGTGCGGCTGTCGAGGAAGGAATCCTTCCCGGCGGTGGTGTGGCGTTGGTGCGTTGCTACGAAGCGGTCGAAGCGGCTCAGAAGAAAGCCAAGGGCGACGAAAAGATCGGTGTTGGCATCGTCTTGCACGCCTTGGACGCTCCGATGCGTCAAATCGCTGACAATGGTGGCATCGACGGCAGCGTTGTCGTTGACGAAGTTCGCCAAAAGGGCGCAACGATCGGTTACGACGCTAACACCGGCGAGTACTGTGACATGTTGAAGGCCGGCGTGATCGACCCTGT
>NZ_JBFHFD010000997.1:0-1956 GCF_041583735.1 Novipirellula sp. | reverse complement strand
GTCTGTCATCAAGCCTGGCCCCGCCCGCCGCCAGAATCGTTGGTGCAATGTCCACGAACTCGGTGAAGTCCGAGACGACCTTGTTTGCCGGAAAAGCCTGCTTGTCCGAAGAAACCACGATGATGGGATTGTGGCTATCAACATCCCAGGGCGTGAACTTCGAGACCGAGCCGTGGTCGTTCAGTTTCCAGCCATGATCACCACACACATAGACGATCGTCCAGGCTTGCTGTTGCGATTCGCTGTACTGGATGAAGGCATCCGCCGCCTGGCCGACCAACGTGTCGCCGTAGGCACAGAACGCGTAGTAGTCCTGCACCATGGCTTGCTTCTCCGCCTCGGTGAAGTGATCTGAATAGCCATGTCGCACTTGCTGTTTCAGCTGCTTGGGCATCGTTTCCATTTCCTTGTCGTCCAATGAAGGGACTTTGTAGGTGTGTTGCTGGAAACGCTCACGAAAATCAGCCGGCGGCAAGACCGGCGTGTGAGGAAAATCGAAACCGATGTGGCAAAAGAGCGGCTTTGATGTGTCGACGCCGACATAGTCCCTTGAGCGGACCTTGAACCTGCGATTTTGATTCCTCAGAAAATCGACGAAGATCGAGGCATAGTATCCGTCGCGAGTCTTTCCGGCTTCGCGAGAACTGACACCGGCCAGGATCATGCCGCTATCGATGTGCTTTCCCTTTTGGGGGTTGTAGTGCCGCAGCAGGTCATACTTCTCCATTGTGCGTGCTGCGGTGCCCGCAAACTGAGGCATGAGTTTTTCAAGTTCCAGCGAGCAGTATTCGAACTCACCTTCCGGCGTGACGAAGAATTCAAGGTTCTGAAACGGTTTCTCGAACTTCACATCGTTGATCTGTGTCGTCCAGCCTTTGCCCCAAGCGCACAGCCCGTCCTTGGCAAGGTCCTTGAAGTAGAAACTTTGTTGGTAGATAGGGTGCTGCGCCGCCCACTTGCCGTCTCCCATGATGGTTTTGACGCGCACGCCTAGCTTGCCAAAGTGTGTCGTTTGGTACCCGAGTTCGGCCATGCTTTCGGGAAGCGTAGGTCGGCAATGTTCCGCGTTATTGTTGTGGTACTCGAACTCATAGATTCCCGAGCGAAACGGGTAGCGGCCGTAGTGCATGGAAGCCCGCGAAGGTGCACAGCCTTGAGCCTGGCAATAGGCATTGATGAACGTGGTCCCCATCTTTGCCAGCCGATCCGTATGAGGCGATTCCACATACCCCAACCCGCTCATTTCCCTGCCATGTAGCATCTTGTTAAACGCGCGGATCGAATCGTAACGGTGGTCGTCCGTCAAGATCCACAAGACGTTCGGCTGGTCCGCGAACACCGTTTCGCGGGCGGCGATCGCTAACGAAACAAGGGCAACGGACAGCCATATTCTCAGTTGATTCAATTGGATGTTTCCCTGCTGATGGACATTGCGTCGTCCCGACGACATCACTCGACCCGCATACTGCAGAGCCTGCGATGATAGCACACAAGGAACTTCCGCTGTCGCACCATGCCAGCGTCAACGACAACAAGTTAAACCGCGCGAAGTTTAACTTCATCGGCGACCGGTTTGCGATGGATTGGTTTCGCATCAAATGGATTCCCTGAGCAAGGACTGG
This sequence comes from Novipirellula sp., assembly GCF_041583735.1. Taxonomy (NCBI): domain Bacteria; kingdom Pseudomonadati; phylum Planctomycetota; class Planctomycetia; order Pirellulales; family Pirellulaceae; genus Novipirellula; species Novipirellula sp. The sequence continues at coordinate 334 of NZ_JBFHFD010000997.1, read as the reverse complement.
CATGGGAGTTGCGGTCTGCAAGCGGTGAAGTGCTCACCGACGAGGGCGTTCGCTTGTCGAGGAGCTAGTTATTTCGACGTTTCAGGACGGAGATAAATTTGATGGACACCGCTTTGATCGCGTTGGCGGACCGCGGGGTTCGCTACACATTCCTCGGTGAACCTTTTCGAAGCTGGAAAAAGATCCCAAACGAGGACGTCGTGGATGTCAACTTCAACCAGCTGGAGATCACCGACGAAGACGTTGAAGCGTTGCTGTCGCTTACCAACCTCGAGGGGATCAGTTTTTGGAGGACCAACGTTTCCGATCGCGCGATCGAGCTGATTGCTCAGCT
>NZ_JBFHFD010000996.1:0-1975 GCF_041583735.1 Novipirellula sp. | reverse complement strand
GGTGAGTCGGAAATCGAGGCCTTGGAATCGCACCGATAACCGCTGGTGGTCCAGTCCGAGCTGGTGAAGCAGTGTGGCGTGCAAATCATGAACATGCACCGGATTCTCAATCGGACCAAATCCAAATTCATCGGTCTGCCCGTACACTTGCCCTGGCTTGAATCCCCCACCGGCGAACCACATTGTGAACGCGTCGATATGATGATTGCGGCCGGTGTTCTCGCGGACTTCGCCCATCGGAGTGCGACCAAATTCACCGCCCCAAATCACGATCGTATCATCCAGTAAACCACGACGCTTCAAATCCATCACCAGAGCGGCAGAGGCTTGATCGACCTCGTTGCAAATTTCCGGCAAGTGTTTTTGCAAATTCTCGGTGGGGCCGCCATGATGGTCCCAGTTGGTGTGGTACAGCTGGATGAACCGCACTCCACGTTCGACCAAACGACGTGCTAGTAGACAGTTTCTGGCATAACTCGATTCATTAGGATCCTTAACCCCGTACATCGCAAGCGTCTCGGCGCTTTCATCGGCAGTATCCATCAATTCAGGGGCAGAGCTTTGCATCCGATACGCCAACTCGTACGCATTGATTCGCGTGGAGATCTCTTGGTCGCCGCTTTCGACAAGCCGCTTCAAGTTTAATTCACGCACCGCGTCCACCAACTCTCGCTGCTTCGTTTGGCCGACCGATGGCGGTGTGGACAGATTCAAAATCGGATCGCCTTGGCTACGCAGCGGCACTCCTTGATAGGTGGTCGGCAGCACACCACTGCCCCACAGCACGGCGCCACCGCGTGGTCCTCGCGGGCCGCTTTGCAAGACCATGAATCCGGGCAGATCATCACATTCGCTGCCCAGCCCGTACGTCACCCAGGACCCCATGCTTGGCCGACCGAATTGGCCACTTCCCGTGTTCATGAAAAACTTGGCCGGAGCATGGTTGAACAGATCCGTTTTGCAGGTTTTAACGATGCTCAGCTCATCGACAATCTTTGCCGTATGCGGCAGCAGATCGCTCACCCAAGCCCCGCTTTTTCCATAACGTTTGAACGTCCGAGTCGTGCCCAGCAGATTGCTGCGATGGCTGCTGTCCATAAACGCGAATCGCTTCCCTTCGACAAAACTTTCAGGGATCGGTTTTCCGTTCCACTCGGTCAGCTTGGGCTTGTATTCAAATGTCTCTAATTGCGAAGGACCTCCCGCCATAAACAAGAAGATGACGTTCTTCGCTTTGGCGGGAAAATGGGTCGGCTTGGGCTGCATCGGATTGGATGCAGAGGCCGACACTGCGGACGCACGTTCGGCCATCAACGACGCCAATGCCATCGAGCCGACGCCCATTGTGCAGCGGCTAAAGAAATGGCGGCGAGTTGTCTCGTTGAGGGCCGCGGCGTTCATGCCTTGGGGATCCATCGTATTGCCTCTATTCACGGGTGATTGTTTCATCGAGGTTCAACAGCGCTCGTGCCGCAGTGAATGAATCGAGTTTGTCTAGGATCGCCCTTTCGTCATCCGTTGGCATCCGCGAGGTACAGCGGCGAAAGGCGGTTTCGAGTCCGTCACGAACAATGATTTTTTCTAACGCCACTGCAAACTCAACATGTGCCGGATCATTCAGAAGCGTCAATGCTTGCAGCGGTGTATTGCTGCGAAGCCGGCGAGTACAGCTGCTCAACCCCTCGGGTGCATCAAACACATTTAGCGATGGCGGCGGGGTGGCACGAAAACGAAACGTGTAGATTCCTCGTCGATAACGGTCTTCGCCGCTGCTAGTATTCCACGATCGCCGCACTTGGCCTTGGTTCATCACGCCATCGGGGATCGGAGGATGCACGGGCGGGCCACCGAGCTTTGGCGACAACAGTCCGCTGGCGCTCAGCGATACATCGCGGATGATCTCGGCATCCAACCTTAAACGTCGCTGCCGGCCTAGCAGGTAGTTTTCGGGATCTTTCGCTTGCAAATCCGGATT
>NZ_JBFHFD010000995.1:0-1983 GCF_041583735.1 Novipirellula sp. | reverse complement strand
TTTCACCTGAAAAGTTGACTATGGACAGATGGCAGACAGCTTGGCATACTACCGAGCCTTCAATTCCCTTCTTTCCGATGATGGACGCCCACGAGAGCGCGATAAACCGAAGATGCCAAACACCGAAAGTTCAAAGAAACGACTTCGCCAGAACGTCAAGCAACGCCTGCTGAACCGTTCAATCAAGAGCAATATGCGTTCAACCATCCGCAGCGTCCGCGAAGCAGCTGAGTCGGGCGACGGCGAAAAGGCACAAGCGGCTTTCCGATTGGCGGTCAAAAAGCTGGATCGTGCTGCGAGCAAGAACGTGATCCACCGCAACGCAGCGGCACGTACCAAGAGCCGTCTGAGCAAGCTCGTCAAAGCTGCCGGCGCCAAAGCCTAAAGCGATCACCTTTGTGTGATCGGATTGCCTATTGTGAGCAGACGGCAATAGCCTAATGCCATCTACTTTAGGTAGCGGCACGGCGCAAGCCGTCCGGTTGCAGCGAGTAAAACGTTCGAATTAGACCGTGTGGCTTGCGCCGCTCCGCTACGGATTAAGGTCGATCGTTACTGCCTGCGCCGCAAGCGTCACCTCGTCAGACCCGCTTGACTTCTAAAGTCACAACGAAAAAAGCCACCTACATTGAATGTCGGTGGCTTTTTTCGTTTTTTCATCGCTCCGACGCCGCAGATCATGACGATTCTGCGGCTTCGGTATCCATTATTTTGGAAAACTATTTCCAAACCAAACCGGCGTCGCCGAGGCGTTTTTTGGTCTCTTGCATCAATGCATCTTCTTCGGCCTCGGTCCCGGCAACGTAGGTCACGCTGAATCGCAAGAACGATCCGGCATCGTCCCAAGGCACCGTGACGATCCCGAACTGCTCGATCAAATGGCGAGTCGCATCCTCGGCCTTGGCAAACGTTTCGCCCGATTTTGTTCCACTGGGCGCTTTGGTGTAGAGGAAATAGGTGCCGCCAGGCATCTCGCACTCGAAACCACACTCATTCAGCGTTGCAACCAACTTTTCGAGCCGGCGACGGTACTTGGTGTTGATTCGCTGCGGAATCGAATCGTCGTCCAGGGCGGCAGCAGCAGCCTTCTGAGTCGCCATGAACTGTCCACTATCGCTGTTGTCCTTCACGTCGGCAAAGGCGGAAACGATGCGTGGGTGACCACATACAAATCCCATTCGCCAACCGATCATGTCATAGCCCTTGCTCATCGAGTGGACTTCGACACCAACATCCATCGCACCGGGGGTTTGCAGAAAACTCAAAGGTTTTCCGTCAAACGTCAACATAATGTGCGCGGCGTCCTGAACGACGACAAACTCTTTTTCCTTCGCTAGCGCGACGACCTTCTCATAAAACTCAGCCGTCGTGGTGCGTCCGGTGGGCGAGTTGGGGTAGTTCAGCACCAACAACTTGGTACGTCGATAAACGTCATCAGGCACGGCGTCAAAATCGGGCAGGAAGCCGTTTTCGGCCAGTAGCGGCAATTTGAAAACTTCGCCGCCGTAGTAGCGGGTATGAGTCCCCGCGACCGGGTAACCGGGCACCGTCATCAACGTGACATCACCAGGATTGATAAAACACGCTGGCAACATTGCGTACGCAGGCTTGCTGCCGATACAGTGATTGATCTGCGTCGCTGGATCGAGCGTGACATCAAAATGCCGCTTCATGAAGCGAGCCGCCGCTTCCTTATATTCGGCGATGCCGTTGTCAGAATAGCCGCGGTTTTCCGGCTTGTTGACTTCGTCGTTCATCACCTTGCGAATCGACTCATCGGCCATCGAATCGTTTTCACCGATGCCGAAGTCCAACAATTTTCGATCGGGATGATCCGCTAGCGCTTTGCGTTTCGCTCGTTTGATCTTTTCAAACTTGTAGATCTCGGTGTCTTTGCCGTAATTCGCACCGCCGATGCGGTCGGCAAAGAGAGATTGGAAGTAAGGGTCCGCAGAGTTTTTTTCAGTGGAAACGGTCGACATA
>NZ_JBFHFD010000994.1:0-1993 GCF_041583735.1 Novipirellula sp. | reverse complement strand
GTTTTTGACAATGTTTGACGACGCCGATTTGATGCAGTGTTACCGCCGCAGTGAGAGTATCGTGCCGCAACAAGCGCTCGCGCTGTCTAACAGCGAGCTTGCTTTGACCGCATCTCAGCAGATAGCCGATCGGATCAGTGGCGACAATCCCGATGCGAGTTTTGATCAATTTGTCGAGCGAGCTTTCGTTGCTCTTCTAGCACGCTCGCCCAGTAGCGAAGAGGTCGACCATTGCGCGGAATTCGGCCAACAGATCGCGGAGCTGCACTCCGGCGCCACCGCTAGCGAGCTTAGCTCTCGCATGCGTGCCAGATTGGTACATGTGCTGATTAATCATAACGACTTCATTTCCATCCGGTGACTTGATGAATCCCTCGCGTTCCAAACTGTCGCAATCAACGTGTGGCACGGCTTCGCCACGACGTCAATTTTTCACACAGTCCGCCTTGGGGCTCGGCGGAATAGCGCTCGCCTCGTTGCTGCAACAAGAGCGGGTTGCGGCTGCCGGTTTAGCGTCCCCCGATGGCCAACCTCATTTTCCCGCGAAAGCGAAGAACGTGATCTGGTTGTTCATGCGCGGAGGCGTCTCGCACATGGAGAGTTTCGATCCCAAACCAGCGCTGAATCAATTCGCTGGCATGTCGATCCCAGAGACTCCGTTCGCCGAAGTCCAGCATTCCGAAAAACTCAAACGTGTTCGCGTGGTCGTGGTGAACGACGCCAATGGGCAACAACGCAACAAACTGTATCCGCTGCAAGTTGGCTACAAAAAGTATGGCCAAAGTGGGATCGAAGTCAGCGACTGGTTTCCTCATATCGGTTCACGGATCGACGACATCTCGGTGATTCGATCGATGTGGACGACCGACGACAATCACGGCGCTCAGGTGCAATTCCACTCGGGACGGCACATGCTCGATCCACGCGTGCCAACCATCGGGGCCTGGATCAACTACGGCCTGGGGACATTGAACGATAACTTGCCCCAGTTCATCAGCATGGGGCCACGTTTTTTTGATCGCCGCGACGGCCATTATCTTGGGCCGGCCTACGACTCGGTCGGTTTGAAGGTCGATCCCAAAAATCCGCTCGATTATGCCAGAGCCGAAAAAGAGGTTTCTGACCGTGAGCAGCGATTGGGATTTGATTTGGTCAGCCAACTGAACCGGCTGAATGAATCTCGGTTCCCACACGATGCTGCGTTGGAAGCACGAACGAAGTCTTATGAGTTGGCGTTCCGAATGCAGACGGCAGTTCCGGACGTCATCAAATTCGATGGCGAAACCGCAGAAACACATAAGCTGTACGGGTTGGACCAACCTGAAACTCGCGATTTCGGCCAGCAGCTACTGGCCGCTCGCCGGTTCACCGAACAAGGCGTCCGATTCATCCAGATCATGCACGGCGATGGTGCCGCAGGCGCTTGGGATCAGCATTCCAATCTGAAGAACATGCACAGCAAACTGGCCGGTCAAGTCGACCGTCCGATCGCGGGTCTGCTAACCGACCTAAAGCAACGAGGAATGCTGAACGAAACGCTGGTGGTGTTTGCCACCGAATTCGGACGCACCCCAGGATCTCAAGGCAGCGATGGTCGCGACCACCATCCCTACGGATTCAGCGTCTGGATGGCTGGAGGAGGACTGAAAGGGGGCGTTGTCCACGGCGCGACCGACGAGATTGGATTCCACGCCGTCGAACAGCCCCATTATGTCACCGACGTGCATGCCACGATTCTTCATCAACTCGGTCTCAATTCGCACCGCATGGAGGTCCCCGGCCACAAGCGGCTCGAACAAGATTTCGGAACCGTGATCCACGACATTATCAGCTAAGCTGGTCATCCGCATCGTTGGTGCGGGCGATGGCACACGTCAAAAGGGCAATCTCGGTTTTTCGATCGGCAGTTCCAAGCAAGAAACGTCGTCAGAGAAAGATCCAAACGAGGGTTTGCCATCGGAGGAAAAACTGCAGGCGTTAGCCGAACGTTTGG
>NZ_JBFHFD010000993.1:0-2022 GCF_041583735.1 Novipirellula sp. | reverse complement strand
TTTCTCGCTGTTCTTGTTTGTACCCTTGGGACGTTGATTCTGTTTTTGGCTCTGGTAGCTCAAGATTCAACGCAAAAAGTAAAGCGGCAAGTCGAGGAAGAGGCCAAGACCCAAGCGAACGTGGCACAAGCAGAATCGGAATCGCCGATCCCCAGCGGGTTAACTGCTGTGGCGGTGGAAGCGATGATCGCCGAAGAAGCATTTCGCGTGTCGCAATTGGTTGCGTTTCGTGATGCGCAGGCCGCCGACGTCGAACAACGCCGCGATCAATTGACTCATCTCGAGGATCATTTACGGCGTATTCGCGACGAGTTGCAGCGGCTCAGTGATGAAGTCAAGCGGGCAACCGGCGAAGCCCAGGCTGATCAGATCGACGAGGCTAGCGTGGCGGCGCTGCGCGAGCGATTGCAAGCCGAGGAGCAGTCCTTGGTTGAACTGAAAGAACAGGTTCAAAGCCAGTCACCGCGTATCGTCATCGTTCCGCACAAAGGACCCAACGGGACCGATCGTCGCCCGATTTATCTCGAGTGTACGGCGCAAGGACTCGTGATTTGGCCTGAGGGATCGCTGATTCCGATGAAAGGACTTCGTGATTCCCAAACAGGATCCAATCCGCTGGACGAGGCGCTCCGTGTCGCTCGCCATCATGTGATGCAGAACTATGGTGATAACGTCCCGCCCTACCCATTGCTGGTCGTTCGTCCGGATGGCTACGCGTCCTACCATTTGTCGCGGATGGCGCTGGGCGATTGGGATGATCAATTTGGCGTCGAACTGATTCCCGATGAAGTCGAGCTAGCGATCCCCAACGCAGATTCCAACCTGAAGAGCCGGATGGATGAGGCGATACAATCCGCGATCGCACGACAACGCACCGCGGGAACACGCGAAGTGATCGCGTTCGGAGAAAAGCGAACCGGGAAACCGCGTCCACTCTCGGCCAAAGATCTTGATATGCAAGCTCAATCCAATGGGTATGAATCGGTGCGTGGCGTACGGACAAGCGGTTGGGATCTGAGCAAGGCATCTCCGTATAACGTGGATCGGTCGGGGCAATCGCAACGCCGCGAGGCGACTCGCGATACGCAGGCAAGTGAACCGAATCAATCGGCGGCGATCAGTGCTCGAGAACTCGCACAACTCGAAGATGAGATGCGGCGAAGTGCGGCTGAGATGCGGCAGTCCGGCAGCGACGGCCAACAAAACGCAGAAACATTGTTGCTGGGCGACCCCAACACCAAGGGTGGGAACGGCGATGCCGCGTCGAGCATGGCATCCGCAGGCTCAGGATCGTCGCTGCTTGGTAATCCTGCGACCGGCGGCTTCGGCGGGGGCAGCATGGGGGCGGAGACGTCTGCATCGACCGATCCCCCGAGTTTGCGGACTTCGGCTGGGGGCGACGCGAGAATCAGCGAACTGCTAAATCAATCGCATGGCAAACCAGAAATAGGAAGCGGCACGAAATCCGACCCACAGGGAATGTCGTTGTCAATGCCCAGCGGTGCCAATCTTGGGTCGGCCAATGTTGGCTCGGGCGGCGAGACCAAAACCGGCAGCAACTCAAATGTGGGTGAATCGTCCCGTTCGCCGGGTTCCGAAGCGGGGTTGACGATGCCAAGTTACGCCGCGATGGGGCCGGGGGATACTGCGGCCGGTGATACTGCAACGGGTGATACTGCAACCGGCAGTGACAAGGGCGTGCAGGGCGTCGCCGGTGGGACATCGGGATCACAGGCCTCTGGTCAAGCTTCGGCGTCAGGATCGCCGCAAAGTGGCGCGTCCAGTGGCAGCGCAGGAGCGGGTGGTTCATCGCAACCGCCGGCCGAAGGGCAAATCGGTGGCAGTCCGCCGCCACAGAATCCAAACCTTGTCAAACCCAATAAACGCGACTGGGCGTTGCCCGATTCGGTGGCGCAATCGCGTGGCAACTCGATCGTGCGAACCATCCGCGTCGTTTGTGATGAGGGCCAATTTGTGCTGCTCGGATCGGCCATGAGCGGTGGTACCGAGGTGTTTGGATTT
>NZ_JBFHFD010000992.1:0-2026 GCF_041583735.1 Novipirellula sp. | reverse complement strand
GGATGAAAACGTGTTGATTCCGCGACCGGAAACCGAGCATCTGGTGATCGAAGCACTCGATGTTGCCAAGGCGATGAAGATCAGCGACCGACCGATTCGTATTGCGGATGTCGGCACCGGCAGCGGCGCGATTGCGATCACACTAGCCAAGAACATCAAAGATGCCGAGATCACTGCAATCGATCTGAGCGAGGCGGCTTTGAAAATCGCGACCTGGAATGCGGAACATCTCAAAGCCACCGACTCGGTTCACTTCGTGCACAGCGATTTGTTTGAATCAGTCACCGACCCCGCCACGTTTGACATCATCTGCAGCAATCCGCCGTACGTTAGCGAGTCCGAGTACGAGCAGCTTGATCCGACCGTCCGCGATCACGAACCTCGCGAAGCGTTGGTCGCTGGCATTGATGGAATGGATATCATCAAACGATTGCTCGAAACCGCTCCCGAGCGGCTTGAGATCGGCGGCCGATTGATCATTGAAATCAGCCCGATGATCGCCGAACTATGCGAAGAACTTGTCGAAGCGACCCCAACACTCGGTGACTTGCGATTCATCAAAGACCTCAGCGGTCAGCGGCGAATCCTTTCCATGGTACGTGTCTAGCAATAGTCGTGCGTGACCTTCGTCGATGCTACTGCGCGATCGTGCCTGGCATGCCTTCGGCAAAGGTGATGCCGCTATCCATTTGCATCGGTTTTCCATCGGTGGCAAACCCGCGAGAATAGAAATATTCTTTGAGCCTGCGAAACTCGGCAAAGCTGTCGGGATAGACATACACGACCACGACCGTCGTCGCTGGATCACGACCGGCAAGTTCCACATGCAGATCACTTCCTTGGACCAGCATTTCGTCGACCGGTCGACCGATCGGCTCTTCAAGCGGCTCGATACTTAAACGCACCGGTTCGATCGTCGCTCGAATCCCTGCTTGGCCATTGATGCGAATCATCTCCTGTTCTTTGTTCATCACAAAGCGGCAAACGTAACCGCGAATCGGTCCAACCGCCGACTTGATCAATCCGGTTCGCGAAGTCCGCAAGTCGGGCACACACGCGTCACGCACCGATTTGAACAGCGCCACTTGCGGAACAACCGACAACAGATTGCCCTTGAGCCGAAAATAGACTTCGTCGCCGAATGCTTTCTTCGCCATCGGGGTGGGCAAATGCTGGACTGCGACGACCGGTGCTTCTTGCCCCTCGATTCGCTCGCGTTCGCCTTGCAGTTGGTTCATCCGCTTGATCATTTCATCGTATTCGCGGTTCCGTTTGGCAAGTGCCGTCGCGTCCTTGTCGAACTTACCCTGCTCGGCTTCCCAAGCCGCTTTGGCTTCCGTCAACAAATCGAGCATGGCGTCGCGTTGCTGCTGGCGAATCTCGAGCTCGGTATCAAAACGTTTCACCGTGGCTTCGAGACGATCCGAATCGGCTTGTGCCGAAGCGGCTCGCATCGAGTAACTGGCCAACGATTCCAATTGCTGTCCGCTGGCCGGAGCGTCGACCTGAACAAGCTCGTTTTCGAGATTCGATTGCGTCTTGATCTCTTCAATCACTTTGGACGATTGCGTGCCCAGCACCACCACCAAGATGATCAACACGCCGACGAGGTTAGCGATGATGTCTAAAAACGCATCATGCCCAAGTTCGAAGGTCGTGCGGTTACGTTTGGATCCACTCATTGTGCCACCTTCCCAACGACTTCGACGCCACTACCTTGCATCAATTCGCGAAGTTGCTCGAAGCGAGTTTCTCCGCCCGGCATGACTTCGACGTCAAGCACCGGTGACCAACGGCCGCCTGGCAACGAGGGCCCCCATCGATCGATGCGATCACGAACGGCAGTTGCCAATTCAAGCGTCGCGGTGGAGACCGGTTTATCACTAAATCCAAACACCTCGGTACCACCGCTCATGGCCGATCCGAGCAGCACAAATTGGCCCTCATCACAAACGACGCGGATGGTTCGCACGATCGAGTTGCCACGCGATTGCGCCACCGAATCGGGCAACGCCCAGTCGCGTTT
>NZ_JBFHFD010000991.1:0-2035 GCF_041583735.1 Novipirellula sp. | reverse complement strand
CTCTACACCGGTTCTAGCGATATCGGCGATCGTATCGATCGTGACGTTCCCGGATGCCTCGAGTTCGACCGCAGAATTTTGCTGGTCGCGGATCGCGACAGCTTCACGCAATGCGTCGAGCGAAAAATTGTCGAGCAGGATGATGTCGGGGTTCGTGGAGATCACGTCGCGAAATTGCTCGAGCGAATCGACTTCGACCTCGACCATGGTTGGCGCCACCAGATGTTCCACGTTGGCACCCCGCCACTGGATCGCTTTCTTCGCTGCGGTACTGGCGGCGATCGGTCCGGACGAATCGCCCGCCAACGCCAAATGGTTGTCTTTGATCAGGAACCCGTCATGCAAACCGCTGCGGTGGTTGTGCCCTCCGCCGCAGCCGACGGCGTACTTTTCCAACAACCGCCAACCCGGCGTCGTTTTGCGAGTGTCGTACAAACGTGATTTTGTCGATGCAATCACCTGTGCGTAACGCTGGGTCAGTGTCGCCACGCCACACATCCGGCTGAGAATGTTCAAAATCGTTCGCTCGCAAGTCAGCAAATCACGAGCGTTGCCGGTCAATCGTGCGATCGGTTGGCCAGCGACCAGAGCCGAGCCGTCCTCTTGTAAACACGTGACTTGCAATGACGCATCGAATTCGTCGACGATCCATTGCAGTGTGGCCAAACCTGCACAGACGCCTTCGCCGCGTGGCACAATCTCGCACCCGCCCTGGCGATCTGCGTCGATCAAACAGACGGTGGTCCAGTCCATTGCATCTCGCAGGTCTTCGGCGATCGAAAGTCGAACCAGCATCCGCAGATCGTTTTCAAGTAAAGCGTCGGCTTCAACGCGGGGATAATCAGTCATCGATGTACGTCCAGGGTTCGATTCGTGTTAAGGGTTGGGAGGCTAGCGGAATGGGCCATCTACTTTCGCACTAACCGGGTGGTCTTTCTAGCGGAGTGGCGCGAGCCGCCCGGTCTAATCCGAACGATTGACTCGCCGCAACCGGACGGCTCGCGCCGTGCCGCTACTAAAGTAGATGACATTGGGCTCGCGGACTGTGGCAACCGATGTTGTCGATCGATCGTGCGATCGCACCGCAGCAGGCTCGCTAGCATTGTAGCGTTTTTGTGAAAAAGTGGAGCCGCTGTCACCGTGATGCGTTGTTTTCGTCCGGCTCGATCGTGGATAATAAGCGAACCGTAACTCAATGAGAATCGCGGATCGATGAGCCCATCCACCCCCAACCCCACGCGACATTCGCCTCTGCTGCAGCCTGCGGTGCAGTGGACGCTAGCGGTGGTTTTGACGCTTTGTTTTGCGGCGTTAGGCGGACAGATTGCCAGCCGGATCGGGATGCCCCAGTCAGAGCCGATTCGCGATGCGGAAGCCAAATTGCTCTGTCTCGATTTGAATGCCGCGGCGGAACATGAATTGTCGCTGCTGCCGACGGTAGGCCCGGTGCTTGCCAACCGCATTGTGCAGGACCGTCAGCAGCGGGGACGGTTTCAGTCGGTCGACGATCTCCGCCGCGTGTCTGGGATTGGCCCCAAAACGATTGCCGAGATCGCTGCCTACTGCTGTGTCGAGGTGGCTTTCCCGCATGACGCGATCGCTCCCCCGCATGAGGCGATCGCGACGAACCAACAGTAAGCGACGTCCTCAAACACCGCGAATTGTGGCGTTTTGCAGTCCCTCGCTGACGCTTCGGGTTGTGATGAACGCGCAGCTTCACAACTCACATGTCGGGTTGTGATTTTCAAGGCCGGACCATCGTCGTTTTCGCGGTTCTTCGTTACAGTGAAGCGGTCAACGCAAGTCATCATGACCGCCTGTGGAACCCTTCATGACGTCCAATTCGAAAAAACTTCCCCGCGCCGATTTCCATCTCAATCAGCCGTTTCCGCCGGCCGGCGACCAACCGCAGGCGATTGCGGAACTGACTCGCGGCTTTTTGGCCGGGCGATCCGCCCAAACCTTGCTGGGGGCAACCGGTACGGGCAAGACGTTTACGATGGCAAACGTGATTGCCAACTTGGGCCGCCCTGCG
>NZ_JBFHFD010000990.1:0-2040 GCF_041583735.1 Novipirellula sp. | reverse complement strand
CGAAGACGCCATTGTCAAACGATTTGGAGCAAGCTTTATCGAGGCCGAGACGCTCGGTCCGGCACTGCTTGCCTATTCAATGTTGGCCCAAGCGTTCAATCAGACCCACGTTTACGTGTGCGATACCAATTTGCGTGACGGTTTGTTGCGTGACATGGCGATCGGTGGTGAGTGGACAGCGGAATTTCGCAATCAAATTGTTCGCTCGGCCATCACGCTCGGGCGACGGTTCGATTTCGACGAAACGCATGCCCGAAACGTTGCCGAGTTGTCGCGGAAATTGTTCGAACAATTGGTTGCCGAGCACCAATTGGATCAGCGACACGAGGTGATTTTGCACGTCGCGGCGCTACTTCACGAAATTGGCTTGATGATCAATGTCCGCAGCAACCATAAGCATGCTCTGTACGTGATTCGCAACAGTGGTTTGTTTGGGTTGTCCAAGAGCGAGCTGTTGCAAGTGGGGTTGGTGGCTCGCTATTATCGCCGTGCTTCACCCCAGCCGTCTCACGAAGGGTACGGATCGCTGGAGCGAGAGGACCGCGTCGTGGTCGCAAAGTTGGCGGCAATTCTGAGGCTTGCGATCGCGCTGGATGATACCCGCAGCGGGCGTATTCGCGAAATCGAATGCACTCGCGAAGGACGGCAATGGGTGATCAAGGTTCCGGGCGTGGACGATGTGTCGCTCGAACAAATTGCGATGCGTCAAAACTCGGGACTGTTTCGCGATGTGTTCGGGATGCAGGTCTTATTGCGGAGCGGACGATAGCGACACGTCGCGAGCTTCCACTGCGGTGCGTTCTCGTCGCGGTGCGACGCCCACGCAATGTCGTCTCCTTTGGGAATCGCCCGCGGCGCGAGCCGTCCGGTTGCGGCGAGTAAAGCGGGGACATACGGCCCGGCTCTGCCAAGCAAAACATAAAAACGGGCGTTCGATTGATTATAGTGGTCGTTGAGTCCGCTCCCGAACTTCAGAGGCATGTAAATGAGTTTTTCTAATGATGTTGCGGCTTGCAGCAAATTCATCGGTATCTTCGGGAGTCTGGTTTTGGCATTTCTGATTCGCAGTGAACAAACGGCTGCCGACGATCTGTATACGATCTTGCGAGAGCGTTTGGTCGAAGACCGGATTGCGTCGGCCGGCGTCAAGGACTCTCGTGTGCTCGATGCGATTCGTAATACCGAGCGACACGAGTTTGTGCCCAAGAGTCAACGTGAACGGGCTTATTTGGACATGGCGCTGCCGATTGGTGGTTCGCAAACGATTAGCAGTCCCTTCACGGTGGCTTCGATGACCGAGGCGATCGAGCCCGAGCCGACCGACAAAGTGCTCGAAATTGGTACCGGCAGCGGTTACCAGGCGGCTGTGCTTAGCCCCTTGGTCGAGCACGTCTATTCGATCGAGATCGTCGATGAACTCGGACGCAAGGCTGCCGAGACGCTCTCACGTTTGGGGTATGAAAATGTATCCACCCGAATTGGGGACGGTTTTCTTGGTTGGCCCGATGCCGCGCCATTCGACAAGATCATCGTCACCTGCAGTCCCGAATCGGTGCCGCTGCCGTTGATTGAACAACTTCGCGAAGGGGGGCTGATGATCATTCCCGTCGGCCAACGCTATCAGCAGACGTTGTATCGGATGCAGAAGGTGGATGGGAAATTGGTCCGCCAAGCACTGCACCCCACCCTGTTTGTGCCGATGACGGGCGAAGCCGAAGAGGGGCGTCAGCAATTGCCGGATCCCGCGAACCCCGTGGTGATCAATGGAAATTTCGAGACGCTGCCGACCGCTGAGCAGAGTTCGACCGAAGACTTTGTTCCCGGGTGGTACTACGGACGCCAAGTCAGGCAGGTCACTCCGTCTGCGGAATCCGAGAGCGAGGGTTCGCAGTCGTCCTCGGGATCCGCCCGCGTGACCGCGCCCGAAGGAGCGACGTTTGTGCGATTTGAGAACGAGACAGCCGGATTGAGCTCGCATTTACTGCAAGGCATCGCGATCGATGGCCGCGAAGTGTCCATGATCCGGTTGAGTGGACGGGT
>NZ_JBFHFD010000989.1:0-2043 GCF_041583735.1 Novipirellula sp. | reverse complement strand
GTCATCGAAAGCGAATGCTTCGGTTCCCAGCCGAGCAATTCTTTGGCTCGTGAGATGTCTAAGGCGTAGTGGTCGTCGGCCATCGAGACCATAAACGGTTTGATAAACGCGTCGCCGCCCTGCATTGCATCACTGACTGCCGCGCCCACTTTAGCAACCGATTTGGGGATTTCCATCGTCGACCATTCTTTGCCATGCAGCTGTTTGCCGATCAGGTTTTGTAGCGTCTGGTACGACAGCGTTTCTTCTTCGCCAATCAAAATTGCGGTTTTCGGCGCGATCGCATCACGTCGCTCGACAGTGCGGACGATCGCATCGACGGTGTCTTCCAGGTGCACCGCTGCTTGCCCCGCATCGGTATCGCCAGGGAAAAAGCGAGCTTGAAAATCCTTTTCGTAAATTCGTTTGATTTGCTGGACGATCGTCGGCTGGCGTCCGTAGTCGGTGTAGACACCGGCAACACGCAGGAATACCGAGCGAACATTGGGGTGTCCTTCGCGGATCAGCCGTTCAGTTTCAATCTTGCTCTGTGGGTACGGCCACCTCGCTTTGAGCGGATCATCCTCACGGATTCTTTCTCCCACTGCACATGGAGCATGCACCAACATGGTGCTGGTGAAAATGAATTGTTCGCACTGGAAATCTTCGAGGGCGTTTAGTAGTCGGTCCGTGCCGTTAATGGTGACAGTCTCGTATAGTTCGCTGTCTTCACCCGAGAAATCATAGTAGGCCGCCATGTGCACCACGCTAGCGAGTTTACCACCGGTTTTGCCACGGACATTTTGCATCGCGCCTTGAACCGAAGAGTAGTCAGTGATGTCGCACTCGATGTCATGCACGTGCTGGAGTGCTTTGGGTGGCTCGGGCAAACCAACACGGTCGAACCCAAAAACTTCGTAGCCAGCTTCGGCAAGTCGACGGCACGTGAGGTTGCCAAGCAATCCAGAGCTGCCGGTGACAATCACGCATGGGCGTTCGCTAGACATGTTTTTTCTCTGATATGAAAGTCGATCAGTTTCTCAACAAAACAATTCCTTTGACTTTGTGTCGCAACTCGCATGCCAACGAAACATTGGTTACATCGTGTAGAACACAGCCAACCCGGCAAGGTACGTCGCCAGCACCGCAAACGAATCGACTCCCATCCCAAAAACCGTCTTGTCACGTCGCTCCAGAATTCCCCACAAATACAAACTGGTGACGACAATTCCCAGCGCCGCCAGAAAGGCTGCGGACGGCTGCAACGCGTCAAACAGGTTGCCTTCGCGATAAGCCAACTCTGCAGGCAGAAACAACGCGATCTCGAGGCTGTTCGTGCCAAGAATGTTTGCCGCCGCCATGCTGTACGCTCCAAAACGGACCGCAGAATAGGTCGTACTCAGCTCGGGCAAACTGGTTACCAGTGCGACCAACGTGGCACCGACAAAGCTTTGCCCGATCCCTGTCTGCTCAGCGATCATTTCGCCCGATACCGCGACAAAGTAGCCTCCGATCAAGACAACGGCCGAGGCGATGGCAAAGTAGCCGACCAAGCCGCGGGTGGAGACGTCTTGGTATTGGTGTCGATGTGCATCCTTGATGTCGCGGGCCGATTCGGGCGGCTCGGCAATCTCGCCACGCGGTTCCCATCGCGGTTTCCCCTCGTAACGGTAGATCACCCACAATGATGAAATGTACGCTGCAAATAATAGAATTGGCCAAACTCCAACGCCAGCAATGGAGTATAGCTCGCCACTCGTGACGGCGGCCGACGCCAGTGCGATCAAGGCAATCAACATCACGCCGACCATGATCAATGACGATTGCGGCGAAAAGAGAGTGAGCGGGCGACCACGCAATACAAACGCATCAATCAAAGCCAAAACCGCAACCTGCATTACCACGCCTCCGAGCAGATTGTTTCCCGCTAATTCGGCCGCTCCCGAGTAGGATGCCGTCAACGTCGTGGCGAGCTCGGGCAAGCTGGTGGCACCGCCAAGCAGCAAAGCCCCCGCAAACGCTTTTCCCAATCCTGTCCGGTCCGCAAACAGGTCAACGTACTTG
>NZ_JBFHFD010000988.1:0-2047 GCF_041583735.1 Novipirellula sp. | reverse complement strand
ATCGCTTCGGCAATTTGCCAGAGCAGATCGAGCGTTGGCTTCTCGGTCAGGACGCCTTGCATTGCGACCCAGCGGCTATAGACACGCTGTGTATTTCCCTCGAGCACCGGAAACGCTTGACCTTGGGAGATCGACAAGATCGCGCCCGCGGTGTAGCGACCGATACCAGGCAGATTGATCACGTCCTCAAACGTCGTGGGAAAGACCGCGTCGTGTCGTTGGCAAATCTGCTTTGCAGCCGCGTGCATCGACCGCGCGCGGCGGTAATACCCGAGTCCTTCCCAGTGGGACAGCAACGTCGATTCGTCAGCGTCGGCAAGGGCTGCAACGGTGGGGAACTGTTTTAAAAAGCGTTCGTAGTAGGGGAGTACCGTTGCAACCTGAGTCTGTTGCAACATGACCTCGCTAACCCAGACATGATACGGCTGAGGGTCCGATCGCCAAGGCAGTACACGGTGGTTCGAAGCAAACCAATCGAGCAATCGCAGCCGCGTACGACTTCGCCACGCTGCTTGTTCCCAGACCGGATCATGCGGCGGAGGATCGGCTTTGGGGCGTTGCGGCTTTGACTTGGACTTTGTCTTCGTGCTTGGCTTCGCTTTTGACTTTGGTTTAGACGTCACCGCTGATTTAACTTTCCAAGTTTTAGCTTCACCGATTCGAGGGCATCGCCGCGACGGAATTTGACTTCCACTTCGTCGCCTGGGACTTTTTGGTTGATGGCATTCTGAAGGTCCTCGAACTTTCCAATTTCCGTTTTGTCGATCTGGACGATTTCGTCACCCCGCTGCAATCCTGATGTCTCTGCAGCCGACCCGGGGATGACTTCGTTGATTCTGCAAACGTCAAATCCGTTGATACAGCTGACGCCAAGAAAGCCTCCCTGGCGATGATCGATCGTCAATCCGGGAAGCTGTTGACGCATCTCGTCGACCTTTTCTTTGCTGATTCCCGTGCCCATCAGATTCAGCGAGATCCGCATGGGGATTTTCGCGATTTCATCTCCAAGTTCCGCCGTCAGCGGCACGTAGCGAAACTCCATCGAACTGACCTGTTTCATTTTTTGCAATGGGCGCAGCGTCTTTGCATCGACTTGGCCTTCGACCACCGCAATGGTGTTCAAGTCGGGCATGGTGACAAGTTGTTCGAGTACATCGCTTCGCACCGCCGGTCCCTTGACGCGAGCAAACTCGATCGCTCGCACCCATCGCAGCCACTTCAGTGATTCGATATCGCCAGACCAATTTTCGTCGATTTGCACGACCATTTGCGGCGTGCTGATGGCGCGGACCAAGAATTGATCGACACCGATGATGACCCCGGCGCGGCCGAGTGCTTCTTGCGCCTGTGTGGCTCGGACTTCGTGGATTTCTTCGACGGCCGCTTTCGCCAATGACGCTTGGCTTCCGGCAGCGTGGACACTTAACGTTCGCAATTCACCGAGCGCCCCATCTTCTTCGTTCGGAGCCTGTTTCAGCGCGATCGCACTGAGGGCATGGACAGCCCGGTCGACCGTTTCCAGATCGCCGAACTTCATCGCTTCGACCAACAGCGTGACCGAATTGGGCCCCGCATCGATCAACTTTTGTGTCGCGAGTTTCCGGCGGTGAAATTGGTCGTTACTAAGTTGCTCGACCCAGTAGGAGAGTGGTTTCGCATCAGGCGATGCTGAGGGCGTGTTGTCGGGGGGGGAAGCAGGTATTTCCGCGGTTGGATCGGTTGCCGGATCGGTTTGGCCAGGCGAGGAAACTGCCCACGACCATGACAAAACTAGCGAAATCAGCAATCTTAATGCAATTTGGTTCATTCGATGACACTTCCCATGCGGACCCGAATCATAACTCTTGTATGGTACTGGGTTAGGTCGTCGCGCGTCAGCCCTAGGTTTGCCCCGGTTGTGGTCGGGCGGTCTGCCGCGTTATTGCCCCGCTATTGACCCGGCCGTGGTCCATATTGTCTGACAAAATCGCAGGCGGCTTGCCTCACCGCGTCGTCACTGCATTGGCCTCGCGAGACCAGATGGTACATGTCGGAACCTTTGATTTTT
>NZ_JBFHFD010000987.1:0-2049 GCF_041583735.1 Novipirellula sp. | reverse complement strand
TCTTTCCGTATCCACTCTGCGGCCAGCCAATCGAGCAATTGCGGATGCGAGGGGGGATCCGCTCGCACACCAAAATCGCTGGGTGTCAACACCAAGCCGGTGCCAAAATGATGCATCCAAACGCGGTTGACCATCACTCGTGCGGTTAGCGGATTTTGCGGATCGATGATGGCTTGGGCCAGCTCTAATCGTCCGCTGCCAATTTGGAAGGGCTGCTGCGTTGGCCCGCGGATCACGCTCAGAAATTGACGCGGAACATCGTCGCCCAACTTCAATGGATTGCCGCGCAGAAAGACCCGTGGTTCCACCGGCGTCGCCAAGTCCACGAGCGACACGGCGACAGGAATCGGATCCGCGGCATTAATCAACCAGCGGTCGATGGAACCTTGAAGCTTCCACAGCGTGGTCACACTGCTACTGTCGAAGAATGTTTCACAGTGCGAGATCGGGGTCTCTGGAACGCGGCACACCGGCGAATTCAACACTGCCCGCAGGGCTTCGGTATCGGCATCGTCCGACACGACCTCTGGATCGATTTGGGCAAACACTTCCCCGTATCGATCACAGACCTCACGGAACGTCAGCGGCGGAGTGCCAAAGGCTGCGGCAATTTTCGAGTTGACGTTTTGATTCCTCGCGGACGACTCGTGCCAACGTCGAGTCACTTCGACTGCCTCGCTGGCAAACGTGGCCGGTTCGAGATCCGCGTAGGCATGCCACAGCGAGAAGATTGGATCATGATTTTGTTTCGCAGCACGCAAATAGCCTTTCCACTGCCGCACGAACGCCGGCAGCAGATCCGATTTCTGGAAAATCTGATCAAAACCGTCAGCCGGATATTTGTGCAATTCGGTTTGCGCAAACAAGTAATCGGCAATGCGTTCACGGGCTCGTTGTGAAGATTCGCTGGCCAGTTTCTGCATCGTTTCCTGCAGCGCCAGTTGTCGCTTTGCCAATTCGGCTTGAAACGCTTCGTCACCAGGATGGTCGGTCAGCACGGTTTGTTTTTCGTAACAGCTGTCGAAAACGCCGTATAACGAATAGTAGTCGGCTGTCGGAATCGAGTCGTATTTGTGGTTGTGACAGCGAGCGCAAGCGACTGTCAAACCCATCGTTCCACGGGTGACGACATCGATGCGATCATCAATCACATCACGTCGCACGCCCAGAAAGCGACGTCCCAATGTCAGTAGCCCCATCGCCGCCAAGTCTTCCGGTTGGCTATCGGCGACCTGATCCGCCGCGATTTGTAGCAACAGAAAACGATTGTAAGGCATGTCGTCGCGAATCGCTTTGACAACCCAATCCCGATACGTCCAGGCCTGGGTCCAAAATCGTTCTTCACGCGCATACACGTAGCCTTTGGTATCCGAATAGCGAGCGACATCGAGCCAGTGTCGTCCCCAATGTTCGGCATAGTGTGGCGACTGCAGCAATCGTTCCACAAGTTTCTCATACGCCAACGGATCGTCGTCATGAATGAACGCGGCAACCTCGTCGGGCGTCGGTGGCAAACCGGTCAATGAATACGTCACGCGGCGGATCAACGTGCGACGATCCGCAGGGGGCGATGGCGGCAATCCATGTTCGTTCCGTCGGGCCGCGATAAACGCATCAAGAGGCGTCTGAATCCATTCCGCGTCGGCAAGGTTTTGGGCGTCAGGAATCGCTGTTTGCTTAACCGCTTGAAACGCCCAGTGATCCTCCCGGTGGCGGGGTGTTTGCTCGGCGGGCTGCATCGAATCCGCAGGCCACCGAGCACCACTATCAATCCAGGCCTCGAGAGAGCGTATTTCTTGTTCCGGCAGTTCTTTGTTGGGCGGCATTTCCAAGCCGCCTTCACGACGGATCGCCGAAATGAGCAAACTGGCTGCGGCATCCCCTGGCACGATGGCCGCGTCACTATCTCCACCGGTCAGTAGCGATTGAAGCGAATCGACTCGCAAACCTCCCTGCTGCTTTTTGGGGCCATGACATTGACCGCAACGCTCCAGCAGTACCGGCCGCACTTGTCGCTCGAAGAAATGTTCTTCCTGTTCCGTCATCGCG
>NZ_JBFHFD010000986.1:0-2058 GCF_041583735.1 Novipirellula sp. | reverse complement strand
GTTATCGCATTGGTCATCGTGATCGCGATGCAATGGATTCCAAATGGTGGGATCGGAAACCCAGGCCAACTGCCGTCCGATCCCTTCTGGGGACCACTCGATATCGCTGGTGGGCTTCGTGAAGTTGCTTGGTCGATCGTCCATTCCATCATCGTGCTGGGATGTTTGGGATGGGGACTAACCCGTTTTTTCGGCAATCGCCTTTCGCGGGTTCACACCGCACGCTATTTGCTGGTGATTGTCGCCATTGACATCACTGTGTTTGCAGCGGGCAACATCGCACGCGTCTCTGCAAACCGAGATGCGATTCGATCGATTCCCATGCCCGTTGCAGACGCGGAAACGTTGACGCTACGAACACGAACCGGAAAAGGATGGCCACGTGATTGGCGGGAAAGCCGCGATGAGGACCGGTTAACCGAGGTCGAATGGAGCTCGGAAATCGCGTGGTTCGGCCGTTGGCATCTGGCAGATCGTGGTCATGTGCTCAACAACATGACCTCCATTGGCTCGCAAACCATGGCGATGTTTTGGAAATCGACCGCCGAAGTCACTCGCTCAATGTCGGCGGACGAGCGAGCTAAATTTTGGGCTGCGGTGTCGCGATGGCTAGGCATTGATCAAACGTTGAACGCGACCGAGGGATCGCGGCCCGTTTCCGATTGGAAACTTGTTGAAACTCACATCATCCAAGCACCGACGCATCCTAAACTGCAAGTTCACTTTGCGTGGTCAAAACGAGACGTTCGCGAAGCAAGCCGCGACGATTTTGAATCGCTGCTGTACGAGGTGCTCCGTGGGAAGCACCTGCCCGGTGTCTATGTGGATGCCCGCACCAGCGAATTGTCTTCAGTGAATCCGATCGACGAACTTGCGGACCCACCGACCAGCCAATGGAGTATCAAAAGCGATACCGCGGATTCACTGGAAATTGAAATGGAAGTGTCGGCCGCCTGCCTGCTCGAGCGAACGACCTACCAAGATGGACATTGGCATGCCAAGCTGATCTCGCTCGATTCGGGGAAATCGCAATCGGTCACGGTGCACCGCGTTGACTATTTAAAGCAAGGCGTGCTGGTTCCCGAGGGCCGCTGGAGAGTCGTCTTCGAGTATCGGCCGTGGTGGATGTCTCCCGCGATTGTCGCTGCGATCGTCGCCTGGATCACGACGCTGACATATTGGGGCAGAAAATCCGGATTGCTTCTTCGGCGTCGTGCAATCCCATCTCGCTGACCGCCCGGGTATCAGGGTGCAAGCATGTCTTCCGCAACGTGTCCTCATTCAAACTGGCTAGACCACGGAAGCGGTTAATCTTGATGCCTTCGATTCCCTTCGCGTCGAGTTGCTCGCGGATCACCCGGTAATGTTCTTCGCCGTATGCCAACAGCGTATCGTTGTACCGCCGCGCCGAAATCTCGAACATCGGCGCACGCACCACCGACACGCGGCCGGACTCTAACAACGGTCGCATCCAGCGATAGAAGAACATCATCATCAACGCGCCGCAGTGAATCCCATCAGCGTCGGGATCAAACAGTAACACCACTCGCTCATACCGTATCGAATCGAGATGAAAATAGTCCTCGATTCCCGAGCCCATCGCATCGATCAAGGCGGCATAGAGTTCATTGCGTTCGATCGTACGGCGATTCGATCGCAGCGAGTTCATGGGTTTGCCCTGCATCGGCAACACCGCTTGAAACGAGCTGTCGCGAGCCCTTGCGACGCTGCGTGATGCGGAATCCCCCTCGACCAGGATCAACTCGGCTCCGGTACCCAACCCGTGTTGCTGCGAATCGTGAAGTTTGATCGGTTGGCGTGGAAACATCGTGTTTTCGAGCGGAGAATGATGGGGGTGCGTGGGGGATCTTATTAAAGATCCTTTGTTTGGTAGCGAAACTCGCCAAGAGTTTCGGGGGGGGGAAAGGCTGGACGAAATTCTTCGTGACTTTCGCGACGCGTGAGCCGGGATGTGGAATTGGCTTCCAGCCTGTCTTTTCCCTGAATTCCTCCACTCTGGCTACGCTTCGCCGTGATGCTTC
The DNA here is from genome assembly GCF_041583735.1 of Novipirellula sp. Classification (NCBI taxonomy): domain Bacteria; kingdom Pseudomonadati; phylum Planctomycetota; class Planctomycetia; order Pirellulales; family Pirellulaceae; genus Novipirellula; species Novipirellula sp. The sequence goes on along the minus strand of NZ_JBFHFD010000986.1, from coordinate 16 downwards.
CACCACTCGACCGCAT
>NZ_JBFHFD010000985.1:0-2076 GCF_041583735.1 Novipirellula sp. | reverse complement strand
GTATACAAAACACCACGTCACAAATGCGAACTTGTCCCCATCTGGGAAACTTTGTTTTGAATCTGTTTCGCGGACACTCGACAGTTGTTAACCTGAGACATCCTGAGACCCATTGCATCGAATCATACCGGATGCGACTGGATTTTCAGAGCTGACTGTAAATAAACAAGACTCAACATCGACTCCTCTGAACAACAGAATCCCCCCTCTTCTCGATCATGTTTCCCCTTCTCTTTCTGCTAGTCGCCCGAGTGACCACATGGAAGCAACATGCTTGCTCTGTGTCGTTGTTGGCTCGTGCCGAATCAGCAGTAAAGCAGATCCTCTGCTCCGCTGAGCTTGGAGTGAACCGAGGAACTTGCGAGTGGAGTATCCCCACCGAACACCGCCCTCATCAGCAGCGGTCAAGAACACGTCCGCCCTCCGAACGTGTGAATAAGTCTGGGAATCGCAAAGGCAGATTCTATTGTTCTCGGTACCGAGGACATATACATGCTCGCATCTTCCGAAACCACGATTCTTTACTCGGCCTTTTCATTTTTGGTCGGGGCCGCGATCGTTTGGGGTATCACCCAGCGAATCAATGCGGTGCGTCGCACCGTCCAGCAACAGGCGGCTGAAAAGCTCGTCGAGGCGGCACGCCGCGAAGGCGAAACGCTACGCAATCAAACAATCGTCGATGGCAAAGAATCGGTGCTCAGCATCAAAGCGGAAGCGGAAAAGGAAATTGCCGCCGAACGCAAACAGTTGCTGCAGCGCGAAGCCAAACTCGATCGTCGTGAAGAGACGCTCGAACAGCAAGAAGACGGTCTTCGAAAGCAACAACGGGGACTCGAGAGTACGCAGCAGCGACTTGATACGCAACTGCGCGCCGCGACCGAGCAGCGAAACCGGCTCGAAGAAACGATCAAACAACAGCAAGGGCTGCTCGAAAAGGCGAGCGGGATGACTCGCGAAGAGGCATCACAAACCTTGCTCTCGTCGTTGGAACAGGACCTCGAATCTGAAATCGGCTCGGTGCTGCTGAAGCATCAGAAACGGCTTAGCGAGACCGTCAAGGCGCAGGGTCGCGAGATGCTGTTGACCGCGATCCAGCGTTTCGCATCGGCTCATACCGCAGAATCCACGACCAGCACGGTAGACGTCCCTAGCGATGACATGAAAGGCCGCATCATTGGTCGCGAAGGTCGCAATATCCGCGCGTTCGAAAAGGCGACCGGCGTCGATGTCATTATCGATGATACGCCAGGAGTCGTGATCGTCAGCGGGTTTGATCCGGTCCGCCGCGAGATCGCCCGTCAATCACTGACACGGCTGATCAGCGACGGGCGAATCCACCCCTCGCGAATCGAAGATGTCGTCGAAGAAACGGCCAAGGAGATCGACGATCTGATCATCCAAAAAGGGCGTGAGGCGGCGGATGAAGTCAACGTCAGCGGATTGCACGACCGTGTGATTCAAATGTTAGGCCGCTTGCACTTTCGTACCTCGTACAGCCAGAACGTGCTGCGGCACAGTGTCGAAGTCGCCTTCATTTCAGGTTTGCTGGCAGAGATGTTGGGAATGGACGGCGATCTGGCACGCCGCTGTGGATTGCTGCATGATATTGGCAAAGCCGCTGATCATGAACTCGAAGGCGGCCATCCCAAAATCGGCGCCGATATCCTGCGACGCTCTAACGAGGGTCCCGAAGTCGTGCACGCAGCCTTAGGACATCACGACGAAATCGTTACCGAACATCCTTACACGATGTTGGTCGCCACCGGCGACGCGTGCAGTGCCAGCCGCCCGGGGGCCCGTCGCGAATCACTCGAGCGGTACATCAAACGGATGGAAGAACTCGAATCGATTGCGACCCGCTTCAACGGCGTTCGTCAAGCGTTTGCGATCAGCGCCGGCCGTGAACTCCGCGTGATCGTCAACAGTGACCGCACGAGCGATGAAGAGGCCGCCACGATTTGTCGCAACATCGCCAAAGCGTTCGAGAAAGAGCTGACCTATCCTGGCGAAATCAAGGTCACCGTGCTGCGTGAATCACGATTCACCGAAACCGCCAAATAGTGGCCCCCCGTGTGT
>NZ_JBFHFD010000984.1:0-2081 GCF_041583735.1 Novipirellula sp. | reverse complement strand
GCGACCAACCGCAGCTTTTTCAACCAATTGGCCCAGCGTGTGATCGAGCGGATCAACGCCCCGGGTCCCAAAGGCCGGATGTATGAGCTCGATGGACGGCTTCGTCCGCCGGGTGAAGAAGGCGTGTTTGCGGTTTCCACCGAAGATTTCCTGAATCGTTTCCGGCAACACGAGGCTCCGCTTTGGCAGTGGCTCGCGATTTGCCAAGCACGTTCGATCTCGGGTTCGCGAACGAGTCGAACTAGGTTTGACAACGCGGTGGCGACGTTATTGACCGAGGCGCCGTGGCAATCGGGAATGGCCAACGACATTCGCAAGATCCGGACTCGTATGCAAGAGACGGCAACCTCCGGAAACTTGAAACGAGGCGAAGGGGGCACGGTGGATGTCGAGTTTGTGGCCCAAATGTTGACACTAAAACATGCAGCGGAATCCCCCAATATCACGCACTGCAACACCACCCTTTCGCTGGAACGACTTGCCGAAGCGGGACGCTTGCCCGAAGACGAAGCGTTGCAATTGATCGCGGGTTACCAAACGCTTCGCGGTGTCGAAATCAATTTGCGGTTGATGAAAACGCCTCATCGTCACGCGTTGCCCGAACTCGATTCGCTGATGAAAAACTTGGCGTTCCTGATGAATGAAAACGATCCCAAGATGATCGAAGCGGCGTGTGATCAAGCACGCCAGCGAAATCGTCGGCTGTTCAATCGTATTTTTGACCGTGCGTAAAACGTACTCTCCAACCGGAACCTTCCACGTTGATGTCAGATTCTCTCTTGATTCGTTCGCCCAACGACGCTTTAGGTCACCCGCTGCTGGAATCGCTTCGCGACGCTGCGCCGCGTTGGAATCATGTCCAGGACTGGCCCGCCGAAGCCCTGCGGTGGTGCGCCGATGCGGGCGTTTTTCGCTGGTTCTTGCCGCCGGAATCGGGCGGGCTAGGGTGGAGCGACGAAGAACAGACTCGCGGTTACCTGCTGCTTTCGGCGGCCGACCTGACCACCACGTTTGTGATCACTCAGTTGATGGGATCGATCCGCCGGATCGCGGGCAGCGAGAATCCGGCCCCCGCGGACCGATGGTTGGACAAATTGGTTAGCGGCGAAGCCTTTGGGACCGTTGGGATCAGCCATCTGACGACAAGCCGGCGTCACCTGGCCAAGCCAGTCTTGTTGGCCAGCGAAACCGCCGACGGTTTTCTGCTTGATGGCATGTCGCCGTGGGTAACCGGGGCTCCGCACGGAGACGTCTACGTGATCGGTGCCACGATGGAAGATGGCCGAGAATTGCTGGCCGCCGTGCCAAGATCGCTCGACGGAGTCCAACCGTCGCCGGGGACCGAGTTGGTCGCATTGTCGGCAAGTTGCACCGACAAATTGGTGTTGGACAAGGTCGCAATCGATGAATCGATGTTGATCGCCGGTCCGATCGAAAATGTGATGCAGACTGGCACCGGTGCGGGGACCGGCGGACTGCAAACATCCACGCTCGCGATCGGACTTTCCAACGCCGCGATTGACTTTTTGATTCGCGAGGCGCTCAAACGCCCCGATTTGCAAAAGATCGCCGACGAGATGCAATCCGAAGTCCTCGCGTTGGAAAACGACCTGCTGCGAGCTGCCGCGGGCGATTCGACCTGTGATGCCGCCGAGATTCGCGGGCGAGCCAACCGGATGGTGTTGCGATCGACGCAAGCCGCACTGACCGCAGCCAAAGGTGCCGGATACGTGCAAGGGCATCCCGTGGGCAAGTGGTGTCGCGAAGCCTTGTTCTTTTTGGTCTGGAGCTGCCCGCAACCGGTCACCCAAGCCTACTTATGCGAGCTGGCCGGAATTCAAGAGTAACGCCCCATTGGGCCAGCGCTGAGAAGCATTTTAGAGACGGCAAATTACGGCATTTGCGTTTTGTAGCTACGCTCGCCAGAGCGTGGATGCTCGCCAAAGCGTGGATGGTTGCCAGCCAATACGAATCACCACCTTCTAACGAAGGTCGCTACGAGAAAATGCAAGTTTCCAGCGGTTAGGGGGGGAAGACGAATGGTGCGGAGGGCTCGCTTTTTTGATCTTTTCCACTTCGTT
>NZ_JBFHFD010000983.1:0-2096 GCF_041583735.1 Novipirellula sp. | reverse complement strand
TGACTTGAGCGAATGCCTGCTGAATCAACTTTCTCCTGCGATTCCTCATTACGAGGAAATGAAGATCTTGATTCGCTCGCACTTGGTCGATTTGGCCGAGAACCGCTTGCCACAAATCGCCAAGAAAACAAATTTTACGATTGAACAGATCCAAGAAATCCGCGAAGAGCTGCATATGCTCAACCCCAAGCCGGGCGCGGCGTTCATGGAAACCTATGTTCCCAATGTCACCCCTGACATCATCCTCGAACAAGATGATGAAGGCGAATACAAAGTCCGGCTTGATGATGACCGTGTCCCCACGCTATTCATCAGCGATTACTACCGTAGCCGACTGCAGGACCCCAACAGCACGACGGAAGAACGCGAGTTCATCAAACAGAAAATCAGTAGTGCCCAGTGGCTGATCGACTCGATCGAACAGCGACGCAGCACACTGACCAAAGTCGCCGAAGCGATCGTCGAACATCAAAAGAAGTTTCTCGACGAAGGCCCCGAGGCGATCGAACCGCTGAAGATGCAACAGATTGCCGACAAAGTGGGCGTCCATGTGACCACGGTCAGTCGTGCGGTCGATGATAAATGGATCCAAACCCCGCGTGGCATCTTGCCGTTGAAGCGATTCTTCGTCGGAGGAACGCAAACCGAAGATGGCGACGATGTTGCCTGGGATACGATTCGTTTGAAGCTGCAAGAATTGATCGACAAGGAAGACAAGAGCAATCCTTACAGCGACGAGCAACTTGTCGACGAGCTGAAAAAGGCGAGCATGACCGTTGCCCGCCGTACGGTAACAAAATACCGAAAACGGATGGGAATCCCCAGCAGCCGCCAGCGTCGCGATTGGTCACTTGTTAAAAAGTAGTCAGGAATGCGAATGAGACGCTAGGGACGGCTGAATACCAATCGTGACGGTCGCCCGATGTCCCACCCTTTCCGCTCTCTTTTGCTGCTGGTCTCGCTCACCATGGGACTTGCCGCCGCCAATGCTGCTCCACCTGCCGATTCTTCGGCAATGGAAACCTCCTTGGTACCCAAGCTGCAGCTCGATGCGTTCTTCGAGCAACACTGCATCGAGTGCCACAGCGGATCGGAAGCGGAATCCGGCATACGGCTCGATGCGTTGACTGCGTCCTCAACGTGGCAAGCCGATTTAGCGACATGGTCTCGCGTGGTCGACGTACTCCAACACGGCGAAATGCCGCCCCCCGATTCGCCTCGTCCTGATCCAGCAGCGACCTCTGCAGCGATCGAGCATATTGTCGGGCGTGTTGCCCGAACAGCATCAGAACCGCCACTCTCGCTGCGGCGAATGAATCGCCGCGAGTACGAAAACACGATTCACGATCTGTTGGGAATCGATGTGCCGCTCGTGGATCTTTTGCCCGAAGACCAGTCGGTGCAAGGATTTGACAACGTCGCCGATGGATTGAGCATTTCTTCGGTGCTGCTCGAGCAATATCTACAAGCAGCCGACATCGCCTTTGACGCAGTCGTCCGCCGAATCAAGCCGCTGCCTGCGGAAACGCGTCACGTCGAGATGATGCAGGTTCGCGAGAACATCGATTCGGTGAAAAAGAAAAAAGGGGGAACGATCGAAGTCGAGAATTCGTTCGTCAAATTCACTCCCGGTTGGCCTCCCGCCCGACTCGACGCGGTGCATCCGATCGAAGACGGCGTCTATCGCTGTCGTGTTGCCGTTTGGCCGCACGATCCTGGTGATCGAACGTTGTCGGTCGCCATCTATACGGGATCGCTGTTTGGCCCCGAGACTCGCAAATTCATTGGCATCTATGACGTCACCGGGACGCCGACGAACCCTCGCGTGATCGAATTCACCACCGTGATGGACGAAGGGCACTCCATCCATATCGTCCCACGAATTTGGCCCGAGCATGTCACGTGGCGAGACAAACACGAGTCGCGTCCAGGCGTCGGCATCGCGTGGGCTGAAACGCATGGTCCGATCGACCAGAGCTTCCCTAGCGAAGCTCAACAACGGCTGTTCGGCAACCCCGACTCGATCACGATGGTTCCCGAGCAATCCGTCTACATGCGTCACCGCAAAGGGGTCCAGCGTCATGTGGTCGCATCGT
>NZ_JBFHFD010000982.1:0-2099 GCF_041583735.1 Novipirellula sp. | reverse complement strand
TTTGATCGCTCGCGAATGACCGTCGCCCAGTTCTGTCGAAATGAAGGCGTCTCGCAGCCGTCCTTCTATCAATGGAAGAAAAAGCTGCGCCAGTCGCCAGCACTCCTCGAGCCAGAGTCAGGCGAGCCGAACGTCCAATTCGTTCCGCTTCGCCTACCTGGCCTGCCCGGCGATCAGGCTGGCGAGCCTGATCGGGTCGTCGGCCCGGCGACTGCCTGCACCACCATCGAACTTCCCGGCGGCATTCGAATCCGCGTGGAGGTCCCGACGGATCGGCAACCAAGCCAACAGCCGGAGGCCCGGCCATGATCGGGTTGCCCTCCGGTGTGCCGATTTATCTTTGCACCGAACCGGTCGATTTTCGCAAAGGCTTCGACGGACTGACCGGCATCGTCACCACTGCGATGAATCACAGCGTGACCGATGGTTCGTTGTTCCTGTTCGTCAATCGCAGACGCGATCGCATCAAAGCCCTGTGGTGGGAAACCGGCGGACTGACGCTCTGGTATCGAAGGCTCGAACAAGGCACCGTCGAAATACCAAAGGCAGAGGACGGCAGCTCGCACATCGTGATCGATAACGTCGAACTGGCCATGTGGGTCGCCGGAGTGTCACTGAAAGCGGCCAAGACCCGACGCAAACGAATGGCAGCTTAGCCCATCGCCAATCGACTCGAAACGAACCGGCTCCACGAAATTTGTTTCGCGGAGCCGGTTTTTTCGCGCCTTGCTTTGCGCGATTTGGAGTGAAATTTATAATGTCGCCATCATGAATTCGAAGCCTCTTCCTAACGACATCGACGCTTGCCATCAGCTGATTGCAGAGCTGCAATCGCAGGTCGGCGAACATCAACAGATCATTGGCAAGCAGGCCACCGAGCTATCGCTCAAAGACAAGCTGATCGAGGAGCAAGCTCATAGCGTCCTGGAACTCAAAGCCGATCACGACAAGCTCGACGAGAAGGTCATCGAGCTAAACCTGAAGATCGAAAAACTGCTCAAACAACTCTACGGGCGCAAGAGTGAACGACGCGTCGATGGCGAAGGCCAGTTGTTTTTGGATCTCGGAGAAGAGCCCACGCCCGAGGTGGTCAGCGCGCTGGAAGAAGCCATTCGCGAGGCCAAACAGATTGTCGATGACGCCGAAGAGGCAAACAAGAAACGCAGAAAGAAACGTCCGGAACCAAGCGACCGCAAGTTCCCCGAACACTTGCCGCGATACGAAAAGATCGTCGACCTGCCCGAAGCCCAACGCAAAGGCCTCATCCTGATCGGCTATGACGAAGTCGAGACGCTCGAAAGCACCGCCGGTGAACTGAAAGTCCGGGTGACCAAGTATGCCAAGTACGCTCACCCGACCGACAAATCACAAGGAATCGTCACTCCCGAGCGTCCCACCGGTCTGGTCGAAGGCGATCGCTTTGACGCATCGATTGGAGTCGAAGTTGTGGCCTGGAAATACTTCTATCACCTGCCGTTTTATCGTCAGCAAGATCTGTTCGCCGGCAGTGGCTGGACGCCCAGTCGCAGCACATTGGGGAACATCGAAACGGCCGTCGAGTTCGCGCTGCGTCCGCTTGCTGATTACTTGCGAAGCGTTTTGAAGCACGATCGAACGGTCGGCTGCGACGACACCGGTGTGTTGTTGATCACACCGAAGGCCATGCCTGACCTATCGGAACATCCCCGCGGCAAGCGGATCGGCGAAGTGCTTGGAAATGCGATCGAGTCCGGCAAGCCAAGCATCAACGCAAACATGTGGGGCTACTACGCCTCACGTCTTCCGGTGGTGGTGTTCGATTTTACGGTGAGTCGTCACCGCGATGGACCGGATGATGTACTGAGTGATTTTAAAGGCAACGTCCTAGGAGACTGCTGGTCGGGTTTTCAAAAGATCGATCTACGAAGTGACTCGCGAATCACGTTCGCGGCATGCTGGGCGCATGCGCGTCGCAAGATCGATGAGTGTCGCGGTGCGTTCCCTCTGCAAGTGGCGAAGTTGGAGTCGCTGATTCGGATGCTTTACGACGTAGAAGACCAGATCAAGGAGCTTGACGATGCAGCGCGTCTTGCGCGACGTCAAAGCTTATCGCGTCATGT
>NZ_JBFHFD010000981.1:0-2109 GCF_041583735.1 Novipirellula sp. | reverse complement strand
TATGTTTGAGAAACTACGAATCATTTTTTCGATTCCTGAGCTTCGCAAGAAGGTTCTGCTGACGATTGGTCTGTTGGCGGTGTATCGAATCGGGTTCCACATTCCATTGCCGATGATCGCGACCAATATGGGCGATGCGGCGGGGGGTGCCGCGTCAGACTTTTTCGAAAAAGTCAGCGTGTTCGCGGCGAGCGATCTTCGCCAAGCGACCATCTTTGGTCTCGGAATCATGCCCTACATTTCGGCATCGATTATCTTCCAACTGCTCGGTAGCGTCTACAAGCCGCTCGAAGAGTTGAAAAAGGAAGGCGAAGCTGGTCGCAAGAAATTAAATGAATACACACGTTATTTGACGGTGTTTATCTGTGTCATCCAAAGCTACATGTACCTGAAGTTCATGTTGATGGCGGGCGGCAGCACCGGCTACGGTAATATCAATCCAAACTTTCTTAATGCGGACGCCACCGGCTTATACTTCGGCTGGCAAATGGTTGCCGTGTTGGTGATGACCTGTGGCACCGTGTTCCTGATGTGGCTGGGCGAGCAGATCGATGAATATGGAATCGGCAACGGGATCAGTCTGCTAATTATGGCTGGCATTTTGGCTCAGATGCCCAAGGCACTGTACGAGTTGATCCGCAATATGAAGACCGAATTGACCGGTTTGAGCCGCGGCCAGGTCGGCATCGAAACATTAATCCTACTGGTGTTGTTGTTCGTCGGCGTGGTCTTCGGAGTGGTGTTTATCACGCTCGGACAGCGTAAAATCCCGACTCAATCAGCGAAATTCACCCGCGGTCGCCGCGTCTACGGTGGAACCCGTCAACACTTGCCACTGCGAATCAACCAAGCGGGCGTTATGCCGATTATTTTTGCAAGCAGCTTGCTGATGATCCCCGGTGTGATGTTTGGCTTCTTGGCAGGTCGCTTCGAAAGTGGCGGGGGCGTGTTCAACGTCATGAACCTGTTCAGTTTGACTTTGAGCGACCAGACGTCGTACATTTTCAACTTGCTGTATGTCGCGTTGATCTTCTTCTTCTGTTTCTTCTGGACTGCGATCACTTTCAATCCAAAAGAGATGTCGGACAATCTGCGAGACAGCGGCACGTTTATCCCAGGCTACCGTCCTGGTAAACGAACCACCGACTACCTTGAAAAGGTGATGGTGCGAATCACCTACGTGGGTGCCGCGTTCCTTTCGATCGTTGCGATTGTGCCCACGATTGTGTACGGCTCGCTTGGCGTGCCTTACTCGATCGCTGGTTTCTACGGTGGTACGGGATTGCTAATTGCGGTGAGCGTCGCATTCGACTTGGTGCAAAAGATCGACTCGCACTTGGTGATGCGAAACTATCGTGGTTTGCTCGAAGGTGCCGGTGGTGGCGTCTCGCCCGTGGTATAGTGGTCGGCAGAGGTTGCTTCAGGTTTTAGGCGGCCCCGCTTGGGGTTCGTCTGAAAACCTGTCGCAGACTTGTTGTGGCGACTAACCCGTCGCAGACTCGTTGTGGCGACTAACCCGTCGCGGGCTTGTTGTGGCGACAATAAAGGCGTGCCGCCGTTTTACAGTTGAGTTAACGCGTTTCTAGAGCATATTGCGATGCGGATCGTCTTTATCGGACCGCCCGGCGCTGGAAAGGGAACTCAGTGCAAGCGGCTAACGCAGATGCTTGAGATCCCGCATCTGTCGACCGGAGAGATGTTACGAGGGACGCGCAAGCAATCCGCCTTAGGACGGATCGTGGCGGGGTACATCGACGGGGGCCGACTGGCTCCGGATTATCTTGTCATGCGAATCGTGAACAAACGATTGCTTGAAAGCGATTGCCATGGCGGTTGTTTGTTTGACGGATTCCCCCGCACGCTGAATCAGGCACAAATGCTCGATGAGCATCTCGCCGCGAAGAACAACCGCGTCGACTTGGTGCTCGATCTAAGCGTGGGGCAGGAAGAATTAGTCTCGCGGTTGTTGAAACGGGCGAGCATCGAGAATCGTGCCGATGACAATGCGGAAACGATCTCGGCGCGGCTGAGAGTCTTCTTTACACAAACGGCTCCGTTGTTGGATTACTACAAAGGTCAAGGGATTGTGCGGCACATCGACGGTACACG
>NZ_JBFHFD010000980.1:0-2112 GCF_041583735.1 Novipirellula sp. | reverse complement strand
GTTGCGAAGCACCCGGCGGACGTCGTCGATGGTCAAGCTGCGGGCGGCTAATTTCTGAGGATCGATGATGACTTGCATCTCGTCGGTCAAACCGCCAAGCACATTGGCATTGGAAACGCCGTTAACACGTTCGAGTCGTGCTTCGATATAGTCCTCGGCGAACCGCCGCATTTCGGGAACATTCAAATCGGGCGGCAATAGCGGAGCGATGCCCGGATGATCCTTTGCGATTTGGCGAAGACGCAGCAGTCTCAGCCCTGGATTGTCACTGCGAAGCACGGGGGACAGTGGTTCACGAAGCTCGGGATGCTGGTCGGCAAAGGCTTGAATCTCTTGGCGTGTCGGTTGCAACGCACTGAGGATAAACCACGCGATCGGTCGGTCTGATGAATTGCTGGTCGAGATCACCGGCTGGTCGGCTTCCTCGGGATACTCCGGAACCTGTTGCAACCGGCTGTTGACCTTCAACAATGCCTCTTCCATGTTTGTGCCGACAAAGAATTCCAACGCAATGCGGCCACTCGAGTCCATCGATTCGCTGGTCATCTTGGTGACCCCTTCGACACTCTTAAGCTGTTCTTCCTGCTCTTGAATGATTTCGCGTTCAATTTCTTGCGGGCTCGCCCCCGGCCAACGCGTTTCGATCGTCAACGTCGGCGTTTGCACCTCGGGAGTCAACTGCATCGGCATTCCGATCAATGCAATCACGCCAAACAGAATCAGCAGCAACGCACCAACGGCGACTTTCACAGGGTTGCGGACACAGGATTCGATGGGATGCATGCGTTCGGATCGGTTTGCAGTAGCGGTGAAATGAGTGTTGACGAAACGTTCAGTTCGTGACGGACCAACGGCTGATTAGTGTGGTAGTGGATTTCCGCCGTCTGGCAACGGCAGCGACGTCGGAATCCGACCGTTGTCTTCCGCTCGTCCCAAGCGATCATTGCCAATCAATCGTTAAGGGTTTGTCTTTTGTTTCTCCGTAATCTTGACGTCTTGTCCTGGCCGAAGTCGTTCGTTGCCGCGAATGACCACCAGGTCGGACGCACGGAGTTGTCCGGGGACCGATGACGTCACCGCAACCCAGCTGCCTTGCGACGGCCCCATCACCACCGGTACCACCATCGCCTTGCCATCGACGACGCGGTACAGCGTCGGGGCCGCTCCGCCAAGCTGGATTGCATCTTTGGGGACCATCAAACGCGTCTGTTTCTCACTCGATGGCAGTTTGACTCGGGCCAACATGCCAGGTAATAAAAGGTGACGCCCCTGTACCGCGGCATTTTCCACTCGCACTCGCACCGGAAACGTGCGGGCTAATGGATCGGCGGACGGAACAATTTGATCGACCACCCCGTGAAATGTTTGGCCGGGAACCGCTTCCACCGAGACGACCACCTCATCCCCCGGACGAACAAAGCGAATGCTGGCTTCGGGCACATAGACTTCGATTTCTAACGGGTCGATTTCGATGATGGTCGCGACGGGGTCGCCTTGGCGAACCCAGGCGCCGGTTTCGGTTAACTCCTTCGCGACGAATCCGTCAAAGGGCGACTTCAACGTGTACTTTTCACGGCGGTCTCGCAGTCCTTCGAGCGTCTGTGTCTGCATGTCGACTCGCGCAGCCGCCTGAGCGATCTGTTCTTGCCGTGGTCCCTCGACGACCAACCGATACGAACTTTCGGTTTGTGCCATCGTCGCCGCGGCCACCAAAGCCGCCGCTCGATCACTTTCGAACTCGTCAACCGAGATCCCCGAGGATTCGTTATACAACCGTTCGGCGCGAGCCATTTTGGATCGAGCGTATTCGTGATTGGCTTTTGCCACGTCCCGCAGCGCTTCGGCCAGCTTGATTTCATCTGGACGCGAACCATTTTTAAGTTCTGCTAACTCTGCTTCCCGAAGCGCCAATTCGGCTTCAGCACCCGCGATCTCGATCTCAATGGTTTTGGTTCGCAGTTGGGCAAGCGACTGACCCTCTGTGACCGCTTCCCCCGCATTGACCATGAATTCCAAAACACGGCCATCAACCGCACTGCCAATCGTACTTTCCCGCCATGGTTTGACGTTGGCGACAAACGACTGTTCCACCGAGATGTCTTTTTCGATCAC
>NZ_JBFHFD010000979.1:0-2113 GCF_041583735.1 Novipirellula sp. | reverse complement strand
GGCTTCGGCGTCCACCTTGTCGGCGACCGGTGCGAGTGCGGCAACGGCTTCACCAGCCAATGGGCCGACGCTTCCGCCTTGTTGGACAACCGCAGTCAGCGAGTAACCGAATTGACCCAGCGACATCCAGTCGCCCTTCATTTCCGCAAGGCGTTCACGATAGTATTTGATAACTTCGTCCGTGACATGTCCGGCTGACAACATCAAACTCGAACGGAAATCCTTTAGGTTCGCTTGCAGCGAAGGATCCTTGGTTTGGGTGATTTCTTTCTCAACAAGCTTGATCGCTTCGTCAAATTTTCCAGCACCCGCCAACATCGAAATTTGTTCGATCGCAGCTTCGAGACGCTGTTGTTCTTCCATTGCCTTCTTGAACGCCTCGCGGTCCCATGAATCCGCGACCACTTTTTGCAGTGGTTCTTCCATTTCCATGGGGTGGCCGATCCATTCGACTTGGCTGGTCTTGCCAACGATAAAGGCGGTTGGGATGCCCTGTTGGTTAGCGGCTTCCATATAGTCTTTGTAGACCGAGCGATCGGGGTCGGTGGTCAACGAGTAAGCCGACGTGATTTCGTCGAACGTCTTTTTCAGTTCTTCGTTCTTACGCGCCAAGAACTCTTTGACCTCTTCGACTTCTTCGTCCGAGACGCTGATGATTTGTACATTCTCGCCACGGTATTGGTTTTGTAATTCGGCGAGATGAGGCATGCTCATCACGCACGGGCCACACCAGGTTGCCCAGAATTCAACCACATAGACTTTGCCTTTTTCAAATTTCTTGACCGGTTTGAAAAAACCTTTGCCGTCTTGCAACCAGTGCTCGATATCGATCGAGGGAGCTTTGGAGCCAATGCCCAAAGTGGCTTCGGCTTTTGCGGCGGGTGACACGAGCGAGGCTACCAAGCACGTCGCTGCGACAAGGAGAGTGGATCGGAAAGAGAGAAATTTCATTTTCAAAAATGCTTGATTTTGTGTAGGGGAATTGGCCCACGAGAGAGTATCGGGCCGGTATGTTTGGTTGATCCGACGCCAAGAACGACGGCGTGCTACGGAAGAAAATAGTCACAATGCCCCGCTTCCCGCCAGTGGATAAGGGAATTTCGGGTCGGATGACGACGCTGCGACTTAACAAATTAGCCGAAAATCGGGACTCGAGTGACGTTGCACCGCAAATTGGATGCCTGGATGAAAAAATAAGGGCATTAACGTGGGAAAAGGATCTCGCCCTGACCGCCGACCGCAAAATCACCACGAATCGACTGAAAACCTTCGACTGCAATCTGGTCCATCAGTCGCAAGATGTTATTGCAAGCAAAGGAAAATGCCTGGTTTCTTATGGCCCAGGCCTTGGTTTCACGTCCCAGCAAGGGGCCGATGACCGAATTTGCCTCAATGGGTTCGCTAAAACGCGTGCGACTGGTGGCCGGCGGCGCATTGACGATTAGCGTGCCGCGCCGCATTGCATAGCCGATACTTTTGCCTATTTCGGCCGCGACAACGATGGTGCCGGCGATTTGATGGCTACCGACAAAGTCTCCGGCGGCACCTTCGATGAAAATTTCACCCCGTCGCATACGGTGGCCGACGTGAATTCCCGCCGCGTCCCGAACAACGATTCGGCCTCCGGACATGCCGCTGCGAAACGCGTCAACGGGGGCCGCGAGAAAGTCGCCAGCGGCGCCGGCGATAAAGATTTCGCCTCCCGACATCATCGCGCCGGCATAGTTGCCCACGCTGCCTTGGATCGTAATTCGTCCGCTACGGTGATGGATCCCCAGTCGATGAAATCGAGTCAGGTCGCCCACTAAACGCAATTCGTTTTCACTCTGCAATTTTGAAACGGAAAACAAATCGCCAAGCGGTCGTGGTTCTTGGCCGCATCGCAGTGTTAAACGATTGACTTGGTCTGCGTCGCCAATTTGGGCCAATGCCCGCAGCGAGATTGCCGAGGCGTCGACGTCATGTTCGGGTCGCTGTCGTAATTCTAAAAGCCAGCTATTCATTTTAGAATCTCCGCCAGGTGGAAATGATGTCGTCCGAGTTTTCCACCATAGTTACCCGCAGTAATTCTCAGCAGTCCACCGTCGGTTTGCGAATCACATGCTGCCTGGAT
>NZ_JBFHFD010000978.1:0-2118 GCF_041583735.1 Novipirellula sp. | reverse complement strand
AGTCATTCAAAGGCTTGTACAGTAGTACGCTGAGACTTTCGCGTTTCTCCCAGCGGCTCCATTTTGCCGCCGACCGATCGAAGCATTTCAAATAGCCGACCAATGATGTGAAAACGTCATTGGCCGGTTTTTTTTATGCTTGGATTTGAAGAAGCGGTACGCCGCGGGGCCTCGCTCGCGGGCAGCGAGTCCTACGGTTGGTTTCGACCGTGCGGCCGCTCGCCGCACCGCTACAAAAAACATCCGCTTCGGGTCCCATTAGCCTGTTTCCCGCTGACGATCTACTTACGATTGGGCAGGATCTTTACCGTCGATCCAAGGACCGGCCAGATTCATGTATTCCGGCTCAATCAATTTGCTACCAAAGTCACCCGCGTTCCATCCGGGGATATGTTTTGGATTAGCCCGAGCTTCGGAAAGTTGTTCCCATTTCTTAGCCCAACCTGGATCGGTGGTGCTGATTTCGCGGGTTTCGGGATCGACGAAGAACACCTTGCCTTGACGATAACTTTCCGCACCGAGGTTCACGACGGCGATCGCGGCGGCACCCAAGTCGGGTGGGTTGTTACACATCATGGGCTCGCCCGCTTCGCATGCATCAAGCCAATTGGCGAAGTGAGCGTAGGTTGTATTGCCGACTTTTTCGGTGGCGATGCGTTCATCTTTGTAGTCACGCTCGTGCGTGACTTGAGGGCGTTCGGCAACAAAATCGAAACCGTCAAATTCTTCGCCGTTTCCGAAACGGAACGTGCCAAAGTGTCCGCGAATCAATTGGTCAATCCGCGATTCCTGGTTACACATCGTGGCAGTGACCAGCCCTTGAACGCCTTCGTTGAAATCAGCAACCACGGTGGCCACATCAGGCACATCGCGGCCGTCGTATTCCATGTAAAGACCGCCCGCCCCAACGACGCGCCCAGGGATTCGTAGTCCGGTGGCTTTCAACATCGAAGTGGTGCGGTGCACGAACAAATCGGTGAACATGCCGCTACCGAACGGCCAGAAACGACGCCACTGTTTGTACTTTTCACGGTCAAATGGCATCTCCGGTGCAAGTCCTTCGTTCGATCCGAGCCAGCGTTCCCAGTCGATCGTTTTGGGCGACATGTCGGCTTCGAGTTTGTAGTACCGCCACTGTCCCATATCGCTGTTACGGAAGTACTCGGTTTGGAACCCAAGCACCTTGCCCAGCTTGCCGTCTTTGAGCAACGCATTGACTTCGTTCCAAACCGGCAAACTGGTCGACTGCACGCCCACCTGCATGACTTTGCCGCTTTCTCGCCACGCCTTCTCGACCGAAAACGCTTCTTCGACTGTCTTGGTCATCGGTTTTTCGCAGTAGACATTTAGTCCTGCTGCGATCGAATCGACGGTTTGTTTGTGATGCCAATGGTCAGGCGTTCCGATACAAACGGCGTCGAGGTTTTCTTTCTCGATCATGTCGCGATAGTCGACATAGCGACCAGGATCCGTTCCCGTGGCTTTTTTGATATGGTCGGCGACCTTGTCTCGCTGCGTCTTATAGACTTCGGCGACACCGACCAGTTCGATGTTCCGGCCTTCTTCGTGCAGTTTACACAGTGTCTTGACGTGTGCGCCATAGCCGCGACCCCCGGGGCCGATAAATCCAATTCGCATGCGTTCATTGGATCCCGCTGCTGCAGCGGCTCGTGTGGCGGACAAACCCACCGATGCCGCCGCCGCGACTCCGGCCGACTGCGTGATGAAGTTGCGGCGATTGGATTGATTCTCGGGTTTCTTTTCAGCTGTCATGATAAAGATTCCTCATCTTAGACGCTCTCGGTGATGAAAGAGCGATCGGGTAATAGGATCGGGTAATAAAACGTACGGGGGTGAAGTGGAGTCAAAAAAGAGTGTTTTGTGGGGCGGCTACTTATGAAACAACGACTTGTTCTCGATGGAAGTCAACTCGTTTGCCGAACGGCCCCATTTCCAATCGAGTGTTGGCGGCGTTTGGCCATCGGAAAGACATGTTAATTGGATCGGGTGATAACCCTTGGCCAATTTAATCGAAACCGTACGCCGTTGTCCCGCTTGGTAACCAAAGTCGGCATCGAGCACCGACGCTTGATGAATCCGTAGAAACGCTTTGCTGCT
>NZ_JBFHFD010000977.1:0-2133 GCF_041583735.1 Novipirellula sp. | reverse complement strand
CTTGACGGGCCACCCACGGGGCGGAACGCCACTGCAACCGTGACGGATTCATGCTTGCTGCGATCTGCGATAACCATGCAATGGTGACGGAGCGGCGGCATCGTTTTTTCAAAGTGGTTCAATCACCGTTCGCCGCCCGCACATCGCTCCCGTTATTGGATGTGGCGCCGTCGTTGCTCGGTCGATTGTTGCGCGGTCGATGCGGATGCTCGAACGCTTGCTCGGCCCACACACTTGCTCGATCGCACATGCTTGCTCGATCGCACATGCTTGCTCGATCGCACATGCTTGCTCGGGCGCACATGTTTGCTCGGTCGGATTGCTTGCTCGGTCGCATGTTGCTCTGTCTTGCTTCGTTCAACTACAATGGCGTTTTGACATTCGCCGAACTGGAAAATCAATCGACGGTTCCCCCCAACTACCATCCAACTACCATCCAGCTACCATCCAATAACCATGCGATGGTGACGGAGCGGCGGCATCGTTTTTCAAAGTGTTTCGATCACCGTTCGCCGCCCGCACATCGCTCCCGTTCGTCGAAACAAGAAATAATAACGTTCAAGCCAGCTACGCTTGTTGCAATTCTCATTGTCGGTCTTTGCTCCTGCAGGCCAGATTCGATCCAAGACTCCCGTTCGCCAGATACCTCAATGCCAAGCTCCGCCGTCGAGATCATTCATAAACTGACTGGTGACGATCCGACACCTGATGATGCATTTGAGCGATTCTTCAGTTGGTACGAAGACTACTGGCTGATGAACGACGATTTGGTTGGCACATTGGACTCAATGCCGCGGCCGCTACGTGAGGTCGTCGTAACACACCAAGCGTTTGGCTACATGAGCTCAGAGGCTCCCAGCGGATACTACATTCGATTTGAATCCGTGTTCGACGGTGAGGTGGAACTGGGAATGGTACAACTTGGTTTCTCGGATTCTGCCTCAACGCTGTCCGAAGGACGAAGGCTGTATGAGAGTTCTGATCACGGTAACTTGACACTAGAACAAGATTCCGAGATTTACGGGAGGCTGCCCGCGCTAGAGGATGTCGAAGACCGCATCGGTCGATGGCTGATCGAACAAGTAAACAAGGCTTAGAAATCGACGAACCAATGGGTTGGACGCGGAGGCCTCGAAAGCGTCCGTTTGAAGTGGTTGATCTTTCGCTCGGCCCCGGTCAACCCCGCCGTTATCGGACATTGATTTACGTTCAGCAGATCATTGTCGAAAAGCTAAACGAGCATCGAACATGGCAACTGTTGCGTTCATAATTCCGTTTGCCGCTGTCCTGTAGCTCGCGTTAGTAGCTCATTCAACAACCTCGCGATTTTGGACAGCAAATGTCTTGGTTTCCATCGTCTCAGGAACTGGCTATCTGCTGTTGCTGCTCGCGTTCAACGGGGTTACAAACATTGGACATGCTATCGCGGTATCGCTCATTGCCACCGCAATTTCCTTCGTAGTCAGCATTCTGACCGGCGTCCCATTTGTCATGGGCCGAGAACTTCAGCACCGCCATTGAGTATTCTGTAGACACTGCGCCAACCTCGTTTACGGTTTCCATCTATACTACCGATAACCATGGCATTCACACGGAGCGGGGCTTGCGGCCGGATTTGAAATGGACAACTTTACTCTCCCCGCCCGGTGATGCCGGGCGTTCTGCCACAAAGCCATGAAATTCGCACTACTTATCCTTTGTCTATCGATGCCAGCGGTCTGTACTGCCCAATCGCCCGAAGCTGCTGCCAGCGCGTATTTCGACGCGATGGCAAACTCAGACAAAAAGGCCTTGATTGACGTAGTGCACGAACCAAGTGCCACGCGTATTGGGAAATCCATCATCGCGGCATCACCAAAGTTTCATCGCAGCGGCAACACTGACTTCTTCGAGATGATCTTTGAACGCGTGCCCAGTCTTGCGGAGATCCAAGCGATGTCACCCGTACAAGCATTCGCCGAGTACATGTGCGAACCACCACCCCCAGATGAGAACATTACCACTACGCGAACCATCCTTGGTTCTGTCAACGAGGGTGACTCCCTCGCTCATGTGGTCTATCGTGTGAATGGCATGCCCAATCTTTCCGAGAAGTCACGCGACGTCCTAGCTTGCGTCAAGATAGAAGGGGAG
>NZ_JBFHFD010000976.1:0-2136 GCF_041583735.1 Novipirellula sp. | reverse complement strand
GGGGCTTTCGAAGCCGTTTGACGAGCGTCGGAGTGTTCTTTCGGACCCTTCTAAAATAGCGGTATTCAAGCGGGGGGATACCGGGAATGCACCCTTTTCATGCTCGGATTGACTGTTCCGCCTAGAATCGACTTAGTGGCTCGATGACCACCACATGGGGATTGGGCGAGCGAGGCGACGAGATCGCGAGCCCCGGCACCGGCAGTGTTCCCGGTGATTTGTCCGTGACTGCATCAAATGGCGGACTAAACAAACGTATGCGATCGGTTTGATCGCGGGTTTCGGGGGCACCCTGTTCTTTGCAGGGGATGGCTGCACCGCCGGCGGAATCGCATTTTCAATCATGTTAGACTTGAAGTCGGCTGTGCGTTTGTCGGCTGTGTTCGGTTTCCTCTCTGCTCGAAGTGAGTTTCGCTGATGCCTGCTTTTGAAGTGTCCCGGTCTATCGAAATCGCAGCGCCGCCCGAAACGGTCTACGACGGTGTCGCTGATCTTGGCACTTGGACCAAGTGGTCACCGTGGCTGGGGATCGATCCCGATGCGGTGGTGACCGTTTCCGAGAATGCTAATTCGGTGGGGGCGATTTATCGCTGGAAAGGGGATGTTGTTGGCGAGGGGGAACTTGAACATTTAAAACTCGACCGCCCCCGGCAAATCAGTGACGAAATTCGCTTTACCAAGCCGTTCAAGTCGACGTCGAAGGTCGGGTTTCATTTCGAGGCGACCGAGGTCGGAACGAAGGTGACGTGGCGAATGCAGGGAAGTTTGCCATGGTTCTTGTTTTGGATGCGGGCCAACATGCAGACGCTGATCGGGATGGATTACGACCGCGGACTGAAAATGTTGCGTGAACATCTCGAAACCGGCGAAGTGCTTTCGGAAATCGAAGTTCAGGGAGTCCAATCCGTTTCGCCAATCGACGTCTATGGCGTTAGCGATGCGGCCCCACTCAATCACATGGGCCCCGCCATGGAACGTGTTTTTTCGACGGCGACCGAGAAGCTAAAGCAAGCCGATGTGTCGCTCGATGCGGCGATGATCAGCGTGTACCACCCGTGTGATCTGAAGCAAAACGAGTTTCGCTTTACCGGGGGCTATGCCGTTTCCAATGATGACGGAATGGCCGCCGGATTGACCCACTGTCATTTGTCCGCCGGAAATGCGCTGTGTGTGCGGCATATCGGCAGTTACGAAAATTTGGGGAACGCCTGGAGCGGTGCTTACCAATATGCTCGCTACAAAAAGCTAAAGGTGCTTCGCCAAGATGCCTACGAAATCTATCGCAACGACCCTGCGACCACACCCCCGCGTGATCGGATCACCGATATCTTTTTGCCCGTAAAGTAGAGCGGCTCTCTCGAGTCGGATCCAGACTCGCACAAGTCAATCATTAGCATGCTCCGGCTTTTGCGTTGATAGCAACCCCATGCTGGCTGTTTCACTCGCATTGGGGTTCGTCTTTACTTGCGATGGTGTCTTTTTCTATACCTACACCCATGGGTCGTCAGCAGCGGCCGAGAGTGCCCTCGTTCGAGGATGGCTCTTGATTTGGATTTTTAGGAAGGGATTTCGTTGTGGATAACGGTTTAGTCAAAGACGCCAAGTTGATCGAGTCTGTCGTGGCGGACACGGACAAAGGCGAACCACGCGTGTCCTTTACCGCAGCGACCGAAGACTTCATTGGCGATGTGACCAATGGTGACGTGTCCGGAGTGATGGAATACATCACGTTGTATCTGGTACCCCAATTGTTTTTAGCAGCGATCGGTCTGGCCGTTATCTTTCTCGGTTATTTAGTCGCCAGCTATCTGTCGCGAGTCATCAACAAACCGGTGCGTCGCCGCGTCGACGAAACGCTGGGAATTTTTGTTGGCAGGATCGTCTTTTATTGCATCATGTTTGGAGTGGTCGGGGCGGTATTGTCCAAAATGGGCGCTCCACTGGGCGGATTGGCCGCGATGCTCGCCGCAGCCGGCTTTGCGATCGGTTTGGCGTTTCAAGGCACGCTCAGCAATTTTGCTTCGGGTGTACTGATGTTGGTCTTTCGTCCGTTCAAGGTGGGCGATGTTGTGAACGCCGCCGGGGTGATGGGGAAGGTCAATGAAATTGATTTGTTCACCACGACGCTTGATACTC
>NZ_JBFHFD010000975.1:0-2139 GCF_041583735.1 Novipirellula sp. | reverse complement strand
GCAGTCATGCGTGCTGAATTCGATGTACCTGCCGGCGAGAGAACGCGCGGTGTGGGCGTTGGCAGAGATTGGCCCAGCGGCAGCCAATGCGATCGAGTCACTTGAAAAAACGGCCGAGGCCGCGCCGCCTCGATTGAAACGATTAGCCAAGGAAGCGATCAAGACGATTGGTAACGCCGCGTAGTCAGGGGGGGAGCGTTTTATTTTCGCGTCGCGGAAACGGCGTGAGCGTTTCACCGTGTTCGGCGAACACCGCTTGGGCGAACACCGCCTGGGAAAACGACCACGACGAATCGAAGCAACGTTAGGATCGCGGAGCGATCAACGACGTACCGAAAGCAACCATCGGCAAGGAGGCCGGGATGGGCTTACTATCGAATTTATTACAGAGCAGTCGCTCGCGTTCTCGCAAACAGTCGAGTTCCCGTGCGCGTTCGGTTCTTAGCTATATCCCTTTTGTCCGTTGGATCGGACCTTCAGTCAGTTTCGCGGGGATCGCCGCCGCGTTGGTGATGGTTGTCACCGGACGCATCGACCTATCCGCACTCGATGCGGGTTCTGATAGCGTCACAACAAGCGAATCGGTTAGTGGGACTGCGTTTCAGTCGGTCACACTCAGCCCGTTGGGCCAGCGGTCAACGGAAACGATCCGGTTGGCCACTTTCAATATTCAAATGTTCGGCGACAAAAAATCCTCGACGCGAGTCGTCGAAGGGGTCGACGTGATGGGAACGTTGGCCCAGATTGTCAGCCAGTTTGATTTGGTGGCGATCCAAGAGGTTCGCGGCGGAAATAGCGTCCCCGTCGAACGACTCGTCGCTTTGATCAATTCATCGGGAGCGCGCTACACCGCCACCGTCAGCCCCCCCATCGGTCGCACTTCGCAAACCGAGTGCTACGCGTATGTCTGGGATCAAACACGAATTCAGATGATCCGCGACAGCGCCTACGTGGTTCAAGACAATGCCGATCGGATGCACCGCGAACCGATGGTGGCGTCGTTCCAAGCGATCACGGTTCCTCGTGATGGACGCAAACCATTCAGTTTTACGATGATCAACGCTCACACCGATCCCGACGAAGTCACGCCGAATGCGACTAGCAACGAAATCAATGTGCTGGATGATGTCTTTGTGCGAGTTCGCCAATTCGAGTACGACAGGATGGGCGAAGAAGACTGCATCTTGCTGGGCGATTTGAACGTCGACGCCGACCATTTACAAGAATTGGCAATGATCCCCAATGTCTTTTCGATTGCAGGCAATACGCTGACCAACACGCGGCATAGCAAAACCTATGATCACATCTTGATCGACCGTGAAATGACTCGCGAATATACTGGGCGATTCGGGGTGATCGATTTCCAAAAAGACCTTGGACTTACCGAGGACCAAGCGTTGTTGCTCAGCGATCACATGCCACTGTGGGCCGAGTTCAGTGCGTACGAGATTCCTCAGGTCGATTCGGTGGCAACGCGTAACGAGTCGACTCAAATGAATCGCTAGCCTTGAAGCTGCACGCCTTAGCCGCAGAGTGGCGGCAGCATGTAGCCTGGGGCGAACACTTCAAAACTTGAACAACTCTGCATTCCCCCTTTGTCCCTTCGGATTCACTCGCTGTGAAACAGAAATTGCTTCGTTTCAAAACGACCGTCATTGACTTTGCCGCCTACTGTGTGGTTCGGTTGTTGGTTGCCGTGATCCAGACGTTGCCGTTGGACATGGGACAAGCGTTTGCCAATACAGTGGCGTGGTTAGCAGCGAGACCGCTGAAAATTCGCCATCGCGCCACGGAAGAAAATCTGACTCGCGTTTTCCCCAACGCGGATCCGCGTGAGCGATCCACCTTGTCGCTTGCGATGTGGCAGCATTTAATCCTGATGGTTTGCGAGATCGCATGGGCTCAGCGTCGACTGCATCTGACGAATTGGAGCGAGTACATGACGTTCCGCGACAATCGCATCATTTTGAAATCGCTGTTAAACGATCGTCCCACGGTTGGAGTGACGGGACATTTTGGCAACTTTGAAATTGGCGGCTATGTGCTTGGTTTGATGGGATTCAGCACCACCACGATCGCACGAAAATTAGACAATCCGTTCCTGCATCGCTGGGTCCAGCGGTTTCGCGGTGCCAAAGG
>NZ_JBFHFD010000974.1:0-2143 GCF_041583735.1 Novipirellula sp. | reverse complement strand
CTACGACGGCGAACAATTCGTCTCCAACGCTTCGTGCACCACCAACTGCTTGGCTCCGATCGCCAAGGTGCTCAACGACAGCTTCGGCATCAAGCGTGGTTTGATGACCACCGTTCACGCTGCAACCGCAACCCAAAAAACCGTTGACGGACCTTCGGCCAAAGATTGGCGTGGTGGTCGTGGTATCCTCGAAAACATCATTCCTTCGAGCACCGGTGCCGCGAAGGCTGTTGGCAAGGTGATCCCTGAACTGAACGGCAAGTTGACCGGGATGGCTTTCCGCGTTCCAACCTCGGACGTTTCGGTTGTCGACCTGACTGTCGAACTCGAAAAGGAAGCATCCTACGAAGACATCTGTGCTGCAATGAAAGCGGCTGCCGAAGGCCCGATGAAGGGCGTGCTTGGTTTCACCACCGACAAAGTGGTTTCCACCGACTTCCGCGGCGAAACCCGCACTTCGGTATTCGACGCCGACGCTGGCATCCAACTCGATAAGACCTTCGTCAAGGTCGTAGCGTGGTACGACAACGAATGGGGTTACTCGAACAAGGTTCTTGACCTCGTTGCAAAGATCTCGAAGTAAACTCTTCGCAGATTGCTGAACAAACAAGAAGGCCCGAAGCATCACGCTTCGGGCCTTTTTTTTATGTAATGCCGAAACTCTTGGTGAGTTTCGCTACGAAAAAAACCTTGCTGCCTTGGTTTACCGCAATGACGAAACGCGGCGGGGTTTGCGATACTTGTTGGGGTTCGCGGCTTTGCCCGTGATCTCGTACAGAAATTGACTTGGGATCGTCGGACGCGGCTTGCCCCATTTGCGGCGAGTCAGTGCCATCGACATCGTCAATGTCTCTTGAGCTCGTGTGATCCCGACGTAACACAGCCGACGTTCCTCGGCGATGTCTTCCTCGCGACCACTCTTCACACTGCGGCTATGCGGCAGAATCCCTTCTTCCAAACCGACCATAAAGACGACCGGAAACTCGAGCCCCTTGGCTGCGTGTAACGTTAGCAACCAGACGGAATTCTTGAGCGCCATCTTGTCCTTTTCGTTCCCCATCTCGCGTCCAGCAAGCGCCGTCTCGGCGAGGAACCCGGTCAAATCCGCCTCTTCGGTTTTGTCTTCAAAGGCCGCGACTGCATTGGTCAAATCGCCAATCGACGCCATCCGCGCATCGCGTTCTTCGGGGTTTTCGTATAGCCGAGCGATCTCGTCGGCATACGCCGTTCGCTCGAGCAGCGTCCGCACGGCGTCGGTCAGCGAATCACTCTTGGCTCGCAGCCGAACATCCTCAGCCATCTGTGCGAGCTCGGTGATCCCACGCCGCGCGCTCGGCGACAAATCCTGAACCGCCGAATTGTCTTGCATCACTTGCCACACCGGCACCCCACGTTCGACCGCGCGTTTGACCAACAATTGCACCGTCTTGTTGCTTAGCCCCCGCGCGGGGGTGTTGATCACACGCAGCAGCGAGATCTCGTCATCGGGCTGCTCGATCCACTTCAAATAGGCAATCAAGTCACGGATTTCACGCCGATCAAAAAACGATTGGCTGCCCATCATCACATAAGGAACGTCGTGCTTGCGAAGCTCGGTTTCAAACAACCGCGGCTGCTCGTTGGTGCGAAACAGGATCGCAATGTCTCGCGGCTGGATGTGCTGGTTGTCGATCAGATTCTTGATCTCACGCACCACCATCTCGGCTTCCGCCGTCTCATCCTTGTGCTGCAAAATACGTGGCCGGCGACCATCGGGACGACTCGGAACCAAAATTTTGTCGTGCCGGACGGTGTTGTATTGGATCAACGTGTTGGCCATCCCCAAAATCGCCCCGGTACTGCGGTAATTGTCTTCCAGACAAACCACCTTTGCATCGGGCCAATCTTTGGTGAAGTTCAAAATGTGCGTGACATCGGCACCTCGCCATGCATAGATCGATTGATCATCGTCACCCACCACGCAGAAATTACGATGCACCTCGGTCAGCGCCCGCGTAATCCGGTACTGGCTGCCGTTGGTGTCTTGGTATTCGTCGACCAACACGTGATCGAACTTCGAAGCTTCCTCTTCACGAATCGCATCGTGCTCGAGAAACAGCGTTTCGGTTTGCAGCAACAGATCGTCAAAATCCATCGCTCCCCG
>NZ_JBFHFD010000973.1:0-2152 GCF_041583735.1 Novipirellula sp. | reverse complement strand
TGCATGCCGAATCCATACGCACCATCAGCCTCCACCACGAAGATCGAGAAACAGCGACCAGTACGACGCTTCGTAGTTGCCGCAATCACGACGGCGGCAGTATCGCTACTGGTTTCGGCTCCCGGCATCATGCTCTTGAACCAAGACTACTGGCAACTAGTCCCGACGAATACATACATGACTTCGTTCGAGTTCAATGGCACGTCGATTGCCAATGATTCTCTGATCGCGTATTCCATGTGGTCCGCCATCTTCGTCCTTGGCATGTCCGCGATATTCACAGCGTCTGCGTTCCGCAATCATCGAAAAAATGTCGGCGTTGCTCGACGATGATTGCGGCCGTAAAATCTCGGACGATCCGACTAAATGGTCACCCACACTTTACCCAAATACCGACGAACCAACGGATGCACGCCGAGTCCTCGAGTGTCTCTTGGGCAATGGTTGCTCAACTCCTCGGACCGGGTGATCCTGGCCGTTATCGCAACTAGCGGCGTGACCTGCGCTGATTTGCGATTCAAGCCATCGCTGCCGTAACAAGCAAAATTCGCGGTCGTTTTCGAGCAACATCTTGTCCTCGCAGTCCGTTACACTAGCATCACTGGTCGATCCCAACGGTTGTCTGCTTGACGGGCCACCCACGGGGCGGAACGCCACTGCAAACATACTCGATTCATGCTTGCTGCGATCTGCGATAACCATGCGATGGTGACGGAGCGGCGGCATCGTGTTTGCAAAGTGGCTCAATCATCCTTCGCCGCCCGCACATCGCTCCCGTTACCCGATTGAGATCCAGTCGTTTTTGAGTGTCACCTTTAATCCAAGTATCGTGCCAAAGCTCGTCAGATCTTTCTCCAGGTTCAAGCTATCCTCGTTGCTTTTGCTTGTCGCGTTGTTCGCCATTGCGTTCCTCGGCTTTCGCCGTTGGTTCGACCAAAGGCCGATCCAGTGGGTGGCGTACTCAACTCAATCATTCGCGGCACCTTTCGACCACGATACACCAGTGATTGTCTTCGTCGGAGCTGGTTGGGACGTGAACAGCCTTGTGGTGAAACAGCATTCGTTTGAAGATCAGAAACTGAAACGCGTAATACGGGAAAGATCTTTCACTCTCTTCTATGCGGATCTAACCTCGTCGTCCCCGGAAGTGCTTGGTTTTCTGCGCCGGATTGGCCGTAACACGACGCCGACGATTGCCGTATACTCTGGCGGTATTTCGGGCACGCCCGTCGTGTTGGACGGGATGGTTTCGGCGGATCAAGTCATCAATGCGATCGCCTCACAATCGAAGCCGACACCAAGCAATGACGGCGGGTAACAATCCCGTGCACCGAAGGACGGCTTGCACGTTTACTCGAATGGAATCTCAACCGCCCGTCCTCGGTGACGGGTAACGTTATCGGATAGGGAGACGCGACGATACATCTGACGTTTCACCAAAACGCCTTCAACGTTCTCGGCCTGACGCCTTCACTTGATAGCTCTGCAGTTGCTCTTCTCGAACGCCGAGAGCGCGAGCTTGGTTTGACTTTCCCCGATGCGATGCGTGAGCTGTACACGTTGGATCAACGCGATACGCTGCTGATCGGTGCGCACGACGTCACAGTTCGCCCTCTTCACGAGCTTGGTTTCGGTGTCGAACGCGAATTTCCTTTCTGTCATTTCCTATCTGACTACCAGGGCCAATGGAATGCATACGTTTTCTTGAATGGAGACGAGGATCCAGATGTGCGAATTGTTGGTGACCACAACGGACTCCTGGTCGACGACCAAGGGTATCCCGTCGAATCGATGGGCTCATTCTCGGCTGTGATTCTTGATAGAGCGTACGATCAGCTGCATTTCAGGCAACTGCAGCGAGCAAGCGCCGACAAACATCAGCGCAGAACGTTACGAAGCATGGTAAACTCGCTCTTTCGCGGTAGAAGCCGATAACCATGCCGTGGACACGGAGGACGGCATCGTGTTTTTACAAATGGAAAATCTAATCGCCGTCCCCGGTCACGGCTACCGACTATGAAGTCCGAGGTTGGCAAGTGGTGTTGAGGTAATTTTCTTTTCTTATTTCATTTTTTTCCGCGGGTGGTGGTGAGGTGCCGTCGCCGGAGGCATTTTTCGGTCGCTCGCCCGTCAGTGGCGACCGAAAAATGAC
>NZ_JBFHFD010000972.1:0-2157 GCF_041583735.1 Novipirellula sp. | reverse complement strand
CCGAATGACCACAAAGTAGGTGGCATTGGGCGCGAGCCTACGGGCCCCCACCCTCCCGGTAGCAGACGGCGGCCGTGGCGAGACGGGGATGGCAGAATGATGGGATGGCAGAATCATATTGATTCCGCGACCTGAGCGGTCAGAACATGATTATCGCGGTAGGGACCGCCGTTGCCGGCGGCCCCCCGCACAGATCCGTACTCGAAGAATTACCTCATACGGCTCCTGCCTCAAGTCGGGCGCGGTGGCGTTCACTCGGGTAGGGATGCTGGATTTGGAGCTTAGGATAATGCACGGTCGTCAGACGACGCATGCGTTCCCAAGTCCATTTGCTGCGTTGACTACGCCGACAAAGTTGACGTAGCCAGAGCTTGGTGAGGGCGTCGCGGAACTGCCGAAGACGGGGCATGTTTCCGGGAACGGCATAGTAATTCTGCCAGCCGCGGAGGACCCGTTCGAGCCACCTCCCGATCGACCCGATTGGCCAATGTCGTCGCTCGATCAACTTCTGCTGCAAAGCCGCAAGTGTCCCACGCATCCGTTTGGCTATCGTTTCGCGGTGGATCGTGAACCAGCCATTGCGGCGAGTCGTCCCACAGCGATGCGTGAAGCCGAGAAAGTCGAACGTTTCCGGTCGACCCTCCCCACGGTTGCCTCGACGTTCTGCGGCGTAGCGACCGAATTCAATCAGTCGAGTCTTGCCAGCGTGGAGCTTCAGGCCAAACTTGCCGAAACGGTCATGGAGGGACTCCAGACAGACTTCGGCGTCATGTTTGTGCTGAAAACCAATCACGAAGTCGTCCGCATAACGGACCACCACGATCTCGCCCCGTCCACTTTGACTGCGCCACCACTGTATCCAAAGGTCGAAGACATAGTGCAAATACACGTTGGCAAGGAGTGGTGAAATCACCGCGCCTTGGGGTGTACCTGCCAGCGTCTCGGACCACTCTCCCTCTTCGCTGATCCCGGCCCGAAGCCATTTCCGGATCAGACGAAGCATTCTGTTGTCGCCGATGCGATGCTCAAGGAATTTGATCAACCACTCGTGGTCGATCGTGTCGAAGAAACCTTCGACATCGGCGTCAAGAACCCAATTCACCTTCTTGCTGGTCAGAGCCACACTCAGCGCATCGAGCGCCGCGTGCTGGCTCTGGCCTGGCCGGTAGCCGTAACTGAAACCGAGAAAGTCCTGCTCGTAGATCGACTGCAGCACCCAAACGACCGCTTGCTGGACGATTTTATCCTCCAGCGATGCGATCCCGATCGGTCGCTGACGACCATCCGGCTTGGGGATGTAGATTCTCTTCGATGGCTTGGCTCGGTAAGCCCCCCGGTGAATGCGACCGTGCAGATCGGTGATTCGATCGTCCAGGTCGTCTTGATATTCTTGCCATGTCACCCCATCGATTCCCGTAGCCGCGTCCTTCTTCAGGTCGAAGTAGGCCTCGCGGAGGAGGGATTCATTGACGTGATGCAGCAAGGATGTGAACTTCAGCTCGCGTTGATTGCGAGCTGTTTCGCGCACGCCTGCCAACCCGAGTGACCTTCGTCGTTTCCGCTTCGGAGCGCGGTCGAGGTCGGGTTGATCGGCGTTTCTCTCGGCTGGGTCCCTTTCCTCGACAGACTCCGCAGCTGGATCAGTTCCAGCCTTGTTCGTCTGCGTCGACGGTACTACGGCCCCATCAGACTTCCCAGCAGCGTTCATGTCAGCCTTACCCTCGGAAAGGTTCGCTGACCGTCCTTGTGGTCGCCCGTGGGCGGACCAAGGAACTGTTGGGATCTCCCGGTTCTCGCGTTTGGAATGTCTACACATGCACAGGTTCTCAGACTCCGCCGTGTTCCGTTGCATCTCGCCAAGAATAACGATGCACCGGATGTTGTCTTCCCCATGGGCAGACAAGGTCGACACACGAAACTACATTGATTTCGGAGCTCAATAGCTGGCCTGCGTTTCCCTCCGGGGCGGACGCTCAGCACGACGTTGTTACCGCGGTCGCACCTCCGCTGGAGGCCGAAATGGTAGGCTAAACCTTTTTCGTAGAACACTTTCAATTCCTATTCCAAACCGGTTTTATCCCGGCGCACCTGCCACCCATCATTCTGCCACCACCAGCGGTTTGCTAAACTCTCCTCATGCCCAAAACACATGCGTTT
>NZ_JBFHFD010000971.1:0-2158 GCF_041583735.1 Novipirellula sp. | reverse complement strand
GAAACGGGCGAGCATCGAGAATCGTGCCGATGACAATGCGGAAACGATCTCGGCGCGGCTGAGAGTCTTCTTTACACAAACGGCTCCGTTGTTGGATTACTACAAAGGTCAAGGGATTGTGCGGCACATCGACGGTACACGGTCGCCGGACGAGGTCTTCGCCCAAATTCGCTCTTGCGTCCAAGCGACCAAAACGAAGCAGAGCTAGACGTTCCCCCCAGCGAGCTCACGCGGCGGATCGGGCGGGTCG
This sequence comes from Novipirellula sp., assembly GCF_041583735.1. Taxonomy (NCBI): domain Bacteria; kingdom Pseudomonadati; phylum Planctomycetota; class Planctomycetia; order Pirellulales; family Pirellulaceae; genus Novipirellula; species Novipirellula sp. The sequence goes on along the minus strand of NZ_JBFHFD010000971.1, from coordinate 1,908 downwards.
ATTTTGAACCATTCGCTCGCTGCAGCTGGGCGGACTGCTCGCCGCTCCGCTGCCAAAGCGGATGGCATTGGGCTGGCGTAGTGCCGAGACCGCATTGGCGACATTTTTTTGGTACTCCCCTGACTTCTCGTGGCGTTCTGCTACCCAATCCCCAGGCGTGTTTGCAGTACAATATGCCGTAGGGAAAACTTGTTGCCACCATCCCGATCGTTGGCTGGCGTCACGGAACATTATTCACAGGACTAACTGTGCTCACGTTGACCAATATGGACCGATTTCGTTTCTACGTAGCTTGTTTCAGCGTCGTTATCGTCGCAACGGCGGTGAAGAATGGTTGGGGACAAGGCTTCTTTCGTCCGATCGGCGGTGCCCAATCGGGACGTTTCATCGAAGCGCCACGAAACATGCAACAGCAACTGCGAGAAGCGGAGCGGTCGATCGAGAACGAGAACTACAGTGACGCCGTCGTCCGACTCGGAGATTTGCTACAACGCGACGCCCGATCGATCGAGGACAGCGAACTGAACGGTCAGGATTTTTTCCTCGATGCCAGCGACGCGGTTGAGAACAAGAAACGGTTCACCGAGAGTCTGTTCCGACGTGCCCGCAACATGGTCGGTGAATTGCCGAGCAAAGCCCGCGAGATGTACCAACTGCGTTACGGACCGCTCGCTCGCAAGATGCTTGATGACGCGGCAGCGTCGCGCGATTGGCGGGTCGTGGCGGAGGTTCGACGCAAGTACTTTCATACTGACGCGGGTTACGATGCATCTTTGTTACTGGCGAAACGCGAGTTTTTCGCAGGCCATCCGTTAGCCGCTTCGCTGTTGCTGGATGACATCGTCGATGTGCCCGCGGCGATGTCGCGTCTGGGTGAATCGGTCAAATTGTTTTATGCAGCCGCCTGCCAAATTTCGGGACGCAGCATCGAGACGATTGATTTACAGGGTGCCACGATCACGGTGAGTGGAAAATCGCAGCCGGTTCCTTCGCACGACGAGTTGGCGAGTTGGATTGAACAACATTTCCGCTTGGGGGTGACGGTCGATCGCAACGACGCCGACTATTCCATTTTTGGTGGCGAGCCGAACCGCAACGAACTTAGTCAAGGCGAGATGCCGCTCGAGAACGAGCGTTGGATGCTCGACACCACCGCGAGTCCACGACAAGGTCGTGCGCTGCGTGAAATCGCGTCAAGTCTGTCGTCATCGGGAAAGTTACCACCGCCGAGTTGGACACCGATTCGTGTTGGTAACCAATTGTTGATGCGGACCACCGAGCGGCTTGTTGGCGTTGATTACCTCAGTGGTAAGCGAGTGTGGATGTACCCTTGGTTTTCCGCACAACAAAGCCATCACTCGACCGAAATCGAATTTGATGCCATTCCTGGCGAAGACGATGCTGCGGATTTGTTAACGCAGCGAGTGTGGAACGATTTGCCCTACGGAGAAATCAGCAGTGATGGCACGCGAGTGTTCATGGTCGACGATCTTGGTCAAGTCGAGATGGCATCGTTCAGTCCGATCATGGGAATGCGTGGTACCCGGCCGACCGACAGTAGTTCCAACACATTGGTTGCACTCGATTTGGCAACCGAAGGCAAATTGTTGTGGCGATTAGGCAAAGGCGAAGACACCGCATCAACATTAAGCGACGCGTTCTTCCTTGGTCCGCCACTGCCACTGGACGGACGGCTGTACACGATTGTCGAAATCGCCGGCGATATTCTGCTGGTGTGTCTTGAACCAGCAACGGGCGAAGAACTATGGCGTCAACATCTCGTCGCGGTGGAAACCGGCGGCATCGAAACGGATCCGATCCGCCGTGTCGCGGGTGCCACGCCGACGTTTCATGAAGGCGTGTTAATTTGTCCCACGGGTGCCGGCGCGATGGTGGCAATCGACTTGG
>NZ_JBFHFD010000970.1:0-2166 GCF_041583735.1 Novipirellula sp. | reverse complement strand
GGCAATGAATCGCCGCGTTCACTTGAGCCGTTTCTTGGTGATCCCAGTGAGCAGGTCGCGACCGAGGCGGCTCGTGCGCTGCATGACGATTTTTCGAGTGACGAGCAATTGCAGGTGTTGGCCGCCGCGCTGCCCGCGGCCCAACACGACGGGGAATCGTTCATTCGCCGACTGCTCAATGCGAACTATCGCCTAGGAGGCCGCGAGCATTTTGAGTCCATTGCCCAATATGCAAGCCAAGAAACCAATAGCGTTCCGCTGCGAATCGAAGCGATCAAGATGCTGGGTTCGTGGATGAAACCTGATCTCTTGGACCGGGTCGATGGACGGCGTCGCTATGCGACACTGCCGCGTGAAACGGATCCCGCACGTTTAAGCACCGTGCTGTCGAAATTGGCGAGCGAGAATAACCCAAAACTGCAATCCGCTGCGATTGACGCTGCGGCCCGAACCAATACCCGATTGTCGGCCGATTCGCTCAGTGAAATCGTCCGTACGACAAACCAAGATGTCGATCTTCGTATCGCTGCACTGAAAACGCTGGACAAACAAAATCCCGAGGTACTGAGAAAGGTGCTCCCCGCAGCCATGCAGGATTCTGAAACGAATCTGCAACTGACCGCAATCAACTTCTATGCAAAATACAATACCGATCAAGCCGACGCTTTCTTGACACGTCTAATTTCGGATAGCAAGAAATTGGCGGTCAAACAGTATGCGATCTCGGCATTGAGTAAACAGCAGGGTGAAGCATCGCGGAACAAATTGACTTCGATGTTGGACCAAATCACCAGCAGCACTTTGCCGAGCGAGATCATCCTGGATGTTTTAGAAACGGCCGAGAATCGCGGGAAGAAATCCCCCGCGATTCAAGCGGCGCTGAACAAAGCCACTGCGGCGCTAGACCAGCGGTGGGCGACCACGCCTGAAAAGTCGCGTCCGTTTTTGGTCAGCCGCGACGGGGGCGATGCTGCCAAAGGCAAAGTCCTCTTCAATACGCATCTGGGGGCCCAGTGCATTCGCTGTCACAAAGTTGGCAAGGAGGGAAGCGATGTTGGACCCAACTTGCTTGGGATCGCGGCCAGCAAAGACCGTGACTATCTGCTGCAAAGCGTCATTGCGCCCAGCAAGGACATCGACAAAAAGTACCAAACCCAATCGTTCCTGATGGATTCGGGACAAATTGTGATGGGGTTGGTCAAATCCGAAAGCGAAGATGAAACGGTCCTCTCCGACAGCCAGGGCAAAGAGATCCGGTTGAGCAACGACGAAATCGAAGATGTTTCGAAGAACGAGGTTTCGATTATGCCCGACATGACCGATGTCTTGACACGCAAAGAGGTGCGGGACGTGGTAGCCTATCTGTCGACCCTGAAATCCAAATAGCGAATGGGCTCAGGAATCTACTTTGGTAGCGGCACACGCCGCTCCGCTCGAAACACCATTCGTGTGTTTTGCCTTGTTCCATGACGGGAGGTTGGTTCGTCCCCACCAGAGCGGTGCGTAGCTGCAAAACATACCACCAGCGAAACAACAGGTACGGCCAAGCGACGCTTACCCTAAGTACTCATCCATCGATTCTGAAAACGGCGGAGCGATCTCGTCGCCCGCCGTTTTTGTTGACGCTCCCAGAAGTTTTGGTGAATTTCGCTACGACCAGACGCGGGGGCTGCGGAAACGAAGACGGTTGGCTTCGTCGTCACCGACAAATTCTTCGGTTGCGGGATTGATCGTGAGTTTGCGTTTCAGGATCCATGCTAACGCGGCCGCGTGACAGGCGACATGCGATCGACGCATCACGCTGGGATTGCAAACCGTTTGTTGACGACTTTTAACGCAATCAAAAAAGTTGCGTGCGTGAGCGGAAACGTCGAGGCCGCGGACGCGTTTGCTTTGAGACAATTCTTGATTCAGGCTCGGCGAACTTGCCACGATCTCGCCTTCGTCACCCGTTTCGAGCGAGCCTTCGCTGCCAACAAACCGAACGGGACAAGTACCAAGCCGGGTGATCCAGCGTGGTCCACGATTGCCGAACGGATCGGCGAGAAAGTCGATGACCAACTTGACGCCATTGGCATAGGTGCAGGTGATATTTTCGTCGGTCGGTTCGTAATCCACCGGCATCGTGTCATCGGCTTGGTTTGCCCATTGACACAGATCGACGGT
>NZ_JBFHFD010000969.1:0-2167 GCF_041583735.1 Novipirellula sp. | reverse complement strand
GCCCGAAGAACGTTGCGGTTTGCTTGCTCAGAATACGCATTTGTTTCTGACAGCCCCAACGTGTTGGACGACTGCAGGTTCAGTCGCATGCGAAATATTTTGACTCACGTTCTGTTTTTTATGGCACTTTACGGATCGGTCTCCAATCGAATCCTATCCGCCGCAAAAACCACTTAGCCCTCACCCTCACTGGCGAATCATGATGCAATCAATCTCCGCAACGAAATCACCGCAAACTGAAACGGAACCGCAGCGCCAGGAAACCTGCTCGCAAGCGACCAAAGACCTTGACTCGATCATTGCTTCGATTTGCCGTGACGCGCGTTACCAATCACGCTTGTACGTGATGCGTTGCAATACCGGACTTGATGGTGAATGAACGCTAAACCTGCTCGCAAGCCTTAGACCGAGGCTCCCGCCATGGACCTCAAAATATCGACCCCTCGTTTTAGCTGTTCGTCGCTCGCGGCAAAGCTAATGCGAAAATGCGTGTCCCTGGCGCTAAAGATATTGCCTGGGATGATCAACAGCCCCCGCTCAATTGCTTGTTCCACAAACTTCGCTCCGCTTTCGATCGGAGCTTTGGGGAACATATAAAACGCCCCCCCTGGCTTTGCGATTTCGTAGCAATCCGACAACGCATCAAAGACTATGTCGCGTTTGCGTTTGTAGTCTTGGATATGGCCACCGAGATTAACTTCCATCGCCCGTAGCGCTCCCCATTGAGCCGGTTGTGGGGCGCAGACAAATGTATACTGCTGAATTTTCAGCATCGTGCGAATGATTTCACTGGGGCCGTGAACGTATCCCACCCGCCAACCGGTCATCGCGTGACTCTTACTGAATCCATCGATCACGATGGTTTGATCGTTAAAGGAAGCCGGGGACGCAAATTCGCCATCATAGAAAAATTGACTGTAAATTTCGTCTGACAACAACGCAATGTTTTTCTCTGCGGCCAATTCAGCGACCGCCTTCAGTTCCGCTTCGCTGGCCGTCACACCGGTCGGATTGGCGGGGCTATTGAGCAGGATCATTTTTGTCCGCGGAGTGATCGCGGCAGCGATTTTGTCGACATCCAAACGAAAATCGGGATAGGAGTCGACTGGCACCGGCACCCCGCCGCACATCTTTAATAACGCGGGATACATCACAAAAAACGGATCCAGAAAGATCACCTCATCCCCCGGATTGACCATCGTCAAGATCGATAGCATCAATCCTCCGCTGGTCCCGCTGCTGATGAAGACGTCGCGATCCTCGTGAGGATATTTTTCGGCGATTTCTTGCCGCAACGCTTCTCGCAGCGGTGCAATCCCCTGGGTCGGCGAGTAGGCGTTTTTACCGCCACGAATGGCCTCGATTGCTGCATCCTGAACCGCTTCGGGAACGTCAAAATCGGGTTGACCAATCGATAGATTGACGGGATCCTTCAGCTTCGCGGCCAAATCAAAAACCTTACGAATTCCGCTACTGTCAAACGTGGTGGTACGGTCAGCGATCCAGGGATGCATGATGAAACTTAGTTAAAGACAAAGAAGAGGGACGCAATGCGGGCGAATTCAATTCGCAACCAACCGCGAGCCGGTTCCCAAACCATGCCAGGCTCGTGCCCCCTAGATTACCCCAGCAATCCCCGAAACTAAATCCCGCAGAGTTTTGTAAAACAATGGCAGTGATCCAGTACGTTGAGCCGGTCGTCCGATTTTGTGCTGTCATCACACGGCATGATGCGGTACGGGATTGGGCCGTCCGCCGCTTGAACGAGACTTGGGGCGAAACCTTTGTGCAAACGCCGCGTATGCCGTTTGAAGCCGGCGGTTATTACACTCGCGAAATGGGAGGTGAACTGGAAAAAACGATTGTCGGCTTTCGCGACTTTGCCGACCCGGCCGGACTGGCCGATTGGAAAACGCAAACCAACCTCTGGGAACTCGAGTGTGCCCAAGCGATCCCGACCGACGAACCCCGACCGCTGAACCTCGATCCGGGCTACGTGACACAAGCCAAACTAGTGCTGGCGACGACCAAAGACCGTGACCACCGCATTTACCTGCGCGACGGCATGTTCGCCGAAGTCACGTTAACATACGTCCACCGCCAATGGGTTGACCACCGCTGGACCTATCCCGATTACCGCACCGACGATGTCAAGCAATTCGCGCAG
>NZ_JBFHFD010000968.1:0-2169 GCF_041583735.1 Novipirellula sp. | reverse complement strand
CGTTTTGCCCTTGCCGGGATCGCGATCGCGAGTGATCTTGGATTCGGTGGGCTCTTAACGTTTATGACGATCGCGCGGGTGGTTCGGCGTTTTGCGGCTCTGAGGCCCGCGGAATCATCACTCGATCATTAAAACGATAGGTTAGAAATAGTGCCTCCAACGCAATTGCGAAAAAAATGACCGCGTCGACTCACCCATCCCCCGATGCCGCAATCAAGCCTGTCACCGTGCTTGTGTGCGCCAGCCCCAAGGCGGGGCGGGGGCAAGGACGCGAGGAAATTCCCAAGCTGGTGGCAAGCTTGACTCAACACGGAATCAACGCAGTCATGACCGACTCGATCCAGGTTATTCGCGAGCACATTGGCCGCTTTCAGTCGGCGGCCGATCATTCGTTGATCCTGGTCGCGTGCGGGGGGGATGGCACGATCAGTTTGTTGGCCGATCTGGCCACCGCAGAGATCCCGATCGTGCCAATGCCGATGGGCACCGAGAATCTGTTGTCTCGGCATTTTGGTTTTACCGCGAGCGCGGATGACGTTGTCCAAACGATTTTGCAGGGGCATGATTATCGCATTGACGCTGGCTTGGCTAATGGGCGGTTGTTCCTGGTGATGGCATCGTGTGGTTTTGATGCCGAGGTCGTCCGAGATGTCCATTTGCGAAGACGAGGACATATTCAGCGGCTAAGTTACCTGCGTCCCATCCTTCGCGCAGTGTCACGGTACCGATTTCCCCAGATTGACTTGCGAATTGAACGCGACGAGCATGACTTTGGTGATTCCCAAGCCGCTGCAAAACGCGAGTCGTCACAGGTGGCGGCTGCAGCGGCGGCGACGTCTTGCAGCGAGTCTTCCTGGCAACCGTGTTGGGCGATGGTTTTCAACATTCCATGTTATGGTGGTGGGCTTCGCATCGAACCGGATGCCATCGAAAATGATTGCCTGCTCGACGTGATCACCTTTTGTCAGGGGACGATTCTGAGCGGATTACGCTATGTTGCGGGAATTTTCACGGGACGACATCTTGGTTTCGCGGATGTCAAACGTGAACGGGCCAGTCGTGTGTTCATGACGTCGAAAACCCGAGTGGCGTACCAGTTGGATGGGGACTATGTCGGCCGTTTGCCTCTGGAGATCAGCACGCTACCGGGGCGTGTTTGTTTACGGATGCCAGTGACCGCCGATTTTTCGGGGCGATTGTCGAAACCTGCTTGATTGCCGATGATAAAGGTATGAGCAACACATCCCCAAGCAACCAAGTTCGAAGCAACCAAGTCGCCACCGTTTCGGTCGGCTCCTACCAATGCGGTCCAAACCAGCCGTTGCTGTTGATCGCGGGCCCCTGCGTCCTGCAGACCAAGGATCTCGCTTTTGCGATCGCCGATGCATTGGCGGCGATCAATCAACGCCCCGACGTCAACGTGGTCTTCAAGGCCTCGTTTGACAAGGCGAATCGGACCAGCGTCAATGCAAAACGCGGACCGGGAATCGACGAAGGGCTGCGGATGCTCGAACAAGTCCATCAGCATTGCGGGTTGCCCGTCACCACGGATGTTCATTTGCCGGAGCAAGTCGACGCAGTGGCCGAGGTTTGTTCGCTACTGCAAATTCCTGCTTTTCTTGCTCGACAAACCGATCTTGTCGTCGCGGCGGCCAAAACCGGACGTCCGCTGAATGTGAAAAAGGGCCAGTTTATGGCTCCTGAGGACATGCGATATGTCGTCGAAAAGGTTCACGCCAGCGGGGACGGCGGCGTGATGCTGTGCGAACGGGGCACCTTTTTTGGCTATGGACGGCTGGTCAATGATATGCAGTCGCTGCCGATCATGCGGTCGCTCGGCGTGCCGGTGGTTTTTGACGCCACGCACAGCGTCCAGCGTCCTGGGGGGCTGGGGGGAGCGACAGGGGGAAATCGAGAAATGGTCGAACCTTTGGCGCGGGCTGCCGTAGCAATCGGTATCGACGCTGTCTTTTTTGAAACGCATCCTGATCCTGAGACTTCTCCCAGTGACGGGCCCAACATGATTCCATTGGACGCTTTTGGACCGATGATGGATCGTTTGCTCAGGCTCCGCGCGGCCTGTGCTGAAATCTCGGCCTAAAGCATCACTTGTTCGAAACCTCCTATGGCCTCACAAAACTGCTCGCTCTGGCGACATCGAACTCTCGT
>NZ_JBFHFD010000967.1:0-2171 GCF_041583735.1 Novipirellula sp. | reverse complement strand
TGAAATTCGGTGAGCACAATTCGAGCGCACCAATCGCAGTCGGGATGTCAGGCGTTGGGCATTCACGGAACCAGCGGAGGAGAGTTGTCCACGAATGGCACGAATGAATGTGCTGCGGCACAACTGGCGTCGGTCAGCAGCGCGAACGAATTGCGATCGATCCGCGCATGCGGAGGAACGTGGATCGATCTCCGTCGGTCGATCAACACGACATCAATCGCTCACGTCGAGGCGATGTCTTCATTCCGGAGCGATCACGGCGAGTAGCCGGAGGTCAGCGCAGCGCTTAGGTTTGACCACATCTTTTTACAATCTTCATTGCGTCAACGCCGCAGAGCATCGCTTGGAGGTCGTTCCAGCCTCGCCAAATCGTTTGCCATCCCGGTGGGTGATCGGATTTGCGGTTCTGATGACCGCCGAGTCTCGCCAGTGCATAGAAGAAATCGTGAATTGACCAGTCGGGTTTGATTTGGCCATGTCGCCAAGCGCTCAGCACACTCACGTAGTCGCTGCAGATAACTTCGGTCGCTTTGCGTTTCTTTGCGTCCCAACGACGACTGGCATCACGCATTTGCAGCAGAGTCAACGCCACCACTGAAATCAAAGCGATCGCTGGCTGCAAACGTTCTTCGCTAGTGAATTGCGGGCTCTCAATGCTACATCCTGTTTTCATCCCTTTGTGATACTCTTCAATGATCCAGCGACATTCGTACCAACCGACAACCTGATAGGCATCGTCAAAATCAAGTACGGGTTGGTTTGTAATCAAAAACCATTCCAGACGCTCTTCTCCGGCGGGCGGATCTTCTTCCCAGACTCGAACAACCCAGACGGCAAGCGGATCGTTGCCGTGTTCTCCTAGTTTCTTCGCGGGTGGTTTGATTTGAACCGGGGCAAATGAGACAGCCATCTTCGCCTCACGAGCCCGTCGATTGGCTGATTTCTTTTTGCCTTTGCGAACCCGTACTTTCTTGTCGACTTTGCTCGTTACCGATAACGTCCAGTGTCCTGCTGGCGGAAGGCTGGCAGCATAGTTGCGAAGGTAACAGGCTTGATCGCTACTGCCTTGATCGCCATGTCCAGGAATGATCGCCCGATTATGAGAGGCACGAATGACGAACCTACGGCCGCTGGCCAATTCATGTTCGAGGAACTCGAACGTGTCAGCTCCTCGATCACAAACATCAACGAGTTTCTCGCTGTTAGCCAGTGGATCGGCACCGCGCAACCACAATCGACTCTCTCGTGATTCACGCTTGCGTTTCTGAGCGGTCAGTTCGTCTTTGGGAGCATCCTCCCGATGGTGCAAAACCTGATTGCACAATCCAATTACTTGCCGTGTTTTCGGGTTCACGGCCAAGCTGTTTTGCGCGATGTACCCACGGCGATTGCCGTTGCCAATTTGGCCCATGTCATCGGAAAGTGACTTGTGATTGGTAAAATCCAGCTCGGTGGCATCATGAAGAATCAGGACTGGGCCTCTGATTTGCTTGATCTTGTGCCAGGTTGCCTCACGATGAGATGCGAGAATTGCCTCATGCGTCACCTGGTCACGGTCCATCAACCGGTAGAAAGCCCTGAGGTCTTTGGGGCTATTGAATTTCTGTGGCAATGTTCCACTTGGTCGTCGAGCCATTGAGTCAGCGAGTTGTACGAGACGATTTGTTCTACGTTTGTCGCCGAGTTGAGCGTTGGCAAAGTTGACTTGTCCAAATGTCTGCAGGGGCAAAACCATGGGGGGCCTTCCGTGATACGAGTGCTGGTAGCCATTCCGTCACCAGCAACCATCTCAACCCGCCGTCGCGAATCAATCGCAGCGTGTGTTCCACGCCACGGTTCCCACAGGGAAAAAACTCCAGGCATCGCCAAATTACCAGATCAACCTTACCAAGCTTGACTCATTTACAAAGATCAACAATTGGTTTCACAGCCGCGCCAACTCGACACATCCGCCGGCAAACAAAAAGATGTGGTCAAACCTAAGCGCTGCGCTGACCTCCGGCTACTCGCTGGCATCCCTCCGCGATGCTGGAACCGCTGTCGCTCTCCTGCGATAACAACCCGTGCATCGATTGTTAGCGGCAGGGCGCGAGCCCTCCGGTCCTTCTCCGTGCTTGCGCGCCGACGTCTCACGCCGTTCCGCGAACACCTTCGTTGCCAGACGACACGCT
>NZ_JBFHFD010000966.1:0-2191 GCF_041583735.1 Novipirellula sp. | reverse complement strand
GCGACTTGGTTGTAGAGGTCACCAAGCGTGGATGAATGTTGCGTTGCCGTCGACTTTTTGGTGGCAGCTTTCTTCTTAGCCATGACAGTTCATTCCCTCTTCTAGAGTCTAAAAGTTTAATTCTCTAGCAATTGTTCTAACTACATAATGACGTGATGAGAATACGAGTCCGCATTGGCGCGGATCCAACGAATGGCCGCCTTTGCATCTCGCGTCGCAGCATAGGTGGGGCGGTTGTTGAACCAGTCTTCCGGCGAGATTGCTCGATCACCGTGCAATCGATAGTTGATTGAAAAGCAGACCCACCCTCGCTCGGCAAAATACTTTCCGGCACGAACCATTGATTTCATCAACGAATCCCCCGTCCAAAAACCGCCGGAATGGACCAGCAAAACGACGGGACGATTCTGCACGGTGGCTTCGTCTGGTTCATAAAGATCAAGCGTTAGATTTCTCGAAAAACAACGCTGCGGATCGGTGGGGTGATAGACCATCCCTTGAGCCTGGGGCCAGCCTCGAGTGACTTTCACTCGATACGTCGACTGTTTGAAAATCGAACCGATCGACTTTTGGTCATCGGAAGTTGTCTTGACCGGCGTCAGCGGCGACTGCGCCACCGCGTGCAAACCACTCGCCACAACGATCAACACCCCACATTAAACGCATCTTTGATTAGTTGCCATCGCTACCACGCTTGGAGCTTTGGGGGGAATGTGAACTCGATATTTCATCATTGGATTTGACCTGCCACACTCCCATGTTTAGCCCCCACTGTTATAGCCAAAATCGCAGCGTCGCGATGCTCCCTGCTGCCTAGTGGAGGCTCGAACTTGCACCGAGCTTCCGAGGGCAGAGAGTAAACGTCAGCTGTCCTTGCCACTATTTTCGTGAAGCGTACGTGGACAAATTCCCCTGCATTTTCCCCAGCACGTTTTGAGTCGCGTCCAGATCCGACTTTGAAATCCCCTTGAGCGTCGACTTCCGCAAGTCGTCCAGTAACGGAAGAACCTTGGCAAGCTTCTGCTCACCAAGGCGAGTCAATCCGATCATTGCAATACGTGCGTCTTCACTCGAGACACTCCGCTGGACCAATTTGTGTTCAACCAGTCGATCCAGCTGTCGTTTCACCGTCGTGGGATCACGAATCATGAGCGATGCCAACTCATTCATGCTGAGCGATTTGCCGGCATCCAACAAAGTGATCAGTGTCTGCGTTTCCTCAGGCGAAAACGGCCAACCGGCGTCCTTCAACACCGCTGCCATTGCCGAACGAATCAGGTAGGCAACTCGTCCGATTGCAAATCCAGGCGAAGACTCGGAATCAAAATGCATTTTCAACTCCTTGTGATTCTGGAACCGATAAGGCCGTCGGTCCCGCAAAGATCGGACGATACCAATCAAAGTAGCAGTAAATCAGCAAGGCACACGCGGCGAAATCGGGCAGCCCGATGACGAGGTACTGATGAGCGAAAAAGGTCACATACAGCAGGATATTGAACGCATAGGGCAGCGACATCAAAATCGCTAATGCCGCGATGCGTTGGAAAAACATCAAGCCACCAACGAGCGTCTTGAATAACCCCACCCAGAAAATTAGATAGCCCGTCTTGCCGATCGCGATCATGAAGCGGCCCACCTCATCGGGCGACTCGCCAACGGGATACCCGTTGATGGCAAAGCTCATCGTCATGATCCCCGTGCCAAACAGGAAGACTGCGAACAGGATTCGCGTCACCAAAGCGAGCCGAGGAAGTCGAACGCTGCGTTCTACGATTGAAGCCATTCCATTTCGTCCCAGTGAACGTCGAGGATCCGATTGAGAGCCTCTCACGACAAAGGCCTCCCTGCATACCTGCACATTACAGCATTTTCCCAGATTGTCAATCCTCGACGTTACTAGAGCGCGGAGTCCGTGTCATCCAAGGCAAACCGTTCGAGGAAAAGCTTGGTCGCAACGACATGTTCCCCTGCGGCAGCGGTCAGCGATTCAAACCTTGTTGCCTACGATCGGGGCGTCTGCAATGGCGTCGATCGCGGCGACTACTTTTTGAGAATAAGTTCTAAGACAAGTTCAGAGCGACCAACCGACGACAAACGGCCTCGATCACTGAATTTGGCTCAGCTCGAAGCGTTGACGACGTTGATTCAACCGAAGCGGGCTACCGCGATCGGTCACGGATCGTCGCGGTAG
>NZ_JBFHFD010000965.1:0-2210 GCF_041583735.1 Novipirellula sp. | reverse complement strand
GCGAGCCATCTTTTTGCCAATTGGCGGAGCGGGGCCGAGTCGAGATGTCGGATAGACGAGTCGATGGAGCAGCGGTGTGGTGTCACCGAGGGCAACGTTGGTTACTGAATGGGCAGGAAAATGTAGGGGCAGGAAAATGGGATACCGTCGTGTGGTTCTGCTTTCGTATTTTCCTGCCCTCCCCATCTTCCTGTCCGCCGGTTAGCCGGCGCTTCGTGGACGTGGCGGAACCATGAGTCGATTGATGCAGCGCTGGCAAGCATGGGGACATAGCACGTTGCTGGCTAAGGAGCGAACACCGCGGTCGGATAGAGGCGGACCAAGATGCCATGTCCTAAAGCGATTTCCACGGGTGAAGAAGTGCTGTGGCGGGGGCCAGAACGAACGGGAGATAACGTGGCGTCCCTGTTCATCTCCAACCAAGCTGTGGTCATTCGAGTAAGACGGACGTTGCGTGCACTGCGTGCTGTACGGCGATGTCGCTTGACCGCATTGCGGTCCTTAGATCCGCCATTACTGGACCGACAGCTGGATCACTGCTGCAACGCTCTCTCGAACTCGACGCGAAAACGGTCAAACGCTTCGATTTGAGGCATGTGACCGAGTCCCTCCAATTCATACAGCTGACAATCCGCAATCTCCGCCGCAGTCTGCTTGCCGAGCTCTTGATACTGGCCCAATTCCCGCTCGACACCCGGCTTCATCCAACCACGGCCTGGACCGGTTCGATCGCGAGTTCCGATAATCAGCCGCGTGGGAACCTTGATGTCGGTCCACTCATTGCAAACCGGTTGCGAAAAAATCATGTCGTACGTCATCGCGTTGTTCCATGCGACTCGCTGCCAATCCGGGCCGTTGATCCAGCCGACGTGAATCTTCATCCATTCGTCGTACGCGGGTTCCCACTTGCCGTCGTAGTAGTTCTTTAGTTGGTACGCTTTGATGTCCGCAGGCGTCTTTTTGACCTCGTTCTGGTAGAAAAATTGAACGTCTTTGTACTGCACAAATTTCAGATAGTCTTCCAAACCAATCGGATTCACCAGAATCAAACGCTCGACATCGTTCTGATACATCAGCGTGTACCGCGTTGCTAACATGCCACCCATCGAGTGCCCGACAATGATCGGTTTTTCGATCCCAAGCTTCTCAATCAACTGGCGTGTGTTGTGTGCAAGCTGAGGAAAACCGAATTGGTAGTAGGCTGGTTTAGACGACTTGCCGAATCCGATTTGATCGGGAATCAGGACCGAGTAGCCTCTCGATTGCAGCAGCTTTGCAGTCTGTTCCCAATACGCTCCCGAAAAATTCTTGCCATGGAGCAAGACGACCGTCGGCATCGCATCAGAGCCCTTCAAGTGCATGTAGGCCATCTGCAGCGTTTGTCGCTGCGAGCTGAACTCAAATGTCTCGACGGAAAATGGATATCGATAGTCGTCTAGTTGGGCATTGTAGGAAGGCGATTCTTGACCGACCGCCGTAACCGAAGTGAGTGCCATTACAAACAGACTGGCAAGCACGCATCGCATATTTTGATTCATCTGAAGTTTTCCTATTGCTGCACGTTCGAATCAACTCAAATGTAGACATTCCTAGACACGCTCACCCAAGCGTTCGGGGGGCCGTGTCAAGCATCGGAAGGCAATGTCCTTTTCGGTCTAATGCCCGCACACGGATCCGTTCCGCCGTCGCACTCTCCCCGTTTTTCATTCACGGTGACATCGACCTGCGGCGTGCCACTCCGCCGCGGGGACTCGTAGCCTCGTCCACTACATTTAACGGAGGGGACTCGTCATCTCGTCCACTACCTCGATCGTTGCATATCGGAACAAAAAGCGAAGAAAAATTGGCAGTGACCACTTTCGGCTCAGGCAGTTTGGATGGCGCGATGCGTCTGGCCTTAGCTGGACACAATGGCATCGATAACGTCGCTGTGAAGGATGCTGCAATTTTCGTTTGCCCGCCCTCGTATCGAAACCGGTATTGTTTTGCTCAAGCGTTGGCGGTCCGCGAGTCTGCAACGTCATTAAACTAGCGCGCCAGTGTCCTCGGTCCAAATCCATGACGCTTTGGCCACAACATTCACGAAACGCACATCGAAACGACACACAACACGACGTCCCTCAAAATCGATTACGGAAAATGACTCTATGATGACACGAAGAAACTTGTTGCAAGCAGGTGCGGCGTTGGGCGTTGGTTCGGCAGTCAGT
>NZ_JBFHFD010000964.1:0-2226 GCF_041583735.1 Novipirellula sp. | reverse complement strand
CGACCGAGCAAGCCGAAGTTTTTTGGCAACGTGCACCTCCGCTGCAGTGCCCTCACCCGGATGAGGCCTAAGGGGCCCATCCGACCTCTCCCCAGCTGGCGCTCGGGAGAGGTAACTCGTCACCTGCACCTCTCCCAAGCTGACGATCGGGAGAACGTTACACCGAACTCGACCAGCCGAAACGCTTGGCATTCTCTCGCTACGAGAGCATTTGGTCGTAGGGTGCTAAGGCCGATTTGGCCATCCACGATGCGTCGGTGCACACACGATTTGCGATGACTTCGGCGCGTTCTGTCTCGGTTAGCCTGCTGACTTTTGTCTTCAGTTGATCGCGTACGCTATGAGTCAACCGTGGGACTCGGACCACATAACGGGCGTTTGTTTGTGCAACCAGAAACTGTGGTTTCACTGCGGCAATCAAGTGGGGATCTAAGCCACCTGCGGTGTGAACCAAGATCACACAGCCAAACATTCGGCTTGCGTACTTTAACATCGCGTAACTCGAAGAGGATCCAAAAATCAAGCACGTTTGATCCGCCAGGGCATTTGAATGACGCGTGACAAAGATGCGGCCAAAACTGCGCAATCCGTTGTCGTAAACGATGTGGCGACCAAGGTCGTAGGAATTGAGACGTTGAGTGTGCGATGTCCGCGGAGGATTCATTTTGCAGCCGAGATCACCCACGATCGGCTCACAGCGATAACGATCATCGACAAACAAATCGACGACGTCCCTCGAAGCCAACCCCAGTGTTTTCGCAAGCTCCACAGCGCCGGCCTTCGCCCCTTGATCACTCCAGTGGGTGTCGGTGACTAGAAACGCATCGTCGCCGCATGCTTTCATCGCTGCGACCGGATGCACTAGCAACTCCCGGGACAGGACATCTGCAACCTGCTGCACCGGATTCTGTTTACCGGCCGCCAGGGGATGGTATTGCCCCAGCACACTCTCTTTTGCTGGAGCAATCAACAGGGCCACAGGAGCCTGGATCGATTTGCCAAAACGCTGTAGTCCTCGCGCATACTTAACCCAAGATCGCAGTCCGCGGCGGGTCAATTGCAGCGTCCCCCGGTGCTGATCCATGCTGTGGTTCGTATCGTTGCCTAAAAACAACCATCCTGATTTTCCTTCCAGCACGCCGGACGATCGATTCGGTCCACTGCACGCGGCTTCCATACAAACGTGGCCAAGCTTGACTTGCCGCGTTCCCAATCGCAGTGAAAGCGGAAAGGATGTCACATGATTTGGCACGACAAATTGAAATCCGTAGCACCGCTGCAGATATTGCTCTGGATTTTGCTGCAACACATCCGCGATCACGTCTGGCCGCGAGCAATTCAGCGGATGCACCAACTCGGTATCGGGTGTCAGGGACGCGACTATTTGCGGAGCCACCGCCAATGGCAGCCGCTTGGGATCCAGCAACACCCATCCCTTCACAACCCTTCCATGCATGCACGGCTCGGCCGGGATTTCGCTCGCATCAGGCATTACGGAATTCGCTTCACGCTCGGCACCGGGTTCTGCAGACGGCGTCTGCACGGCCCAATCCAGGACGATTCCGTTACCCCACAACAGATGGTGTCCCCATAAGCGGCATCGATAAAAACGACTCAGCGAGGCACTACTAGTCACGTTATCTGATTAGCCCTCACGTGCTATAGTTCTACCCGGCCACCACCCACAGGGCAAAAATTACCAAAATGGTTAGAGCCGCATAACCAGACTCTTCCGAGAGTCGCTCTTGGTGTATTGCTGAATGATTCATTGAAACGCCTGGATACTCGTCGATGACTGAACGGATTCCCCCAACTCCACGAGAACCCTTAGCGTTGGTCGGCGTCGGCTGCCGATTTCCCGGTGGGGTGCGAGACACCGACTCGCTTTGGCAATTATTGGTTGACGAACGCAGTGCGATCAGCGAGGTCCCGGACGACCGATGGCACGTGGACCGGTATCATCACCGCGATCCCGCTGCGATTGGCCATATGGTCACGCGGCGAGGCGGCTTTGTCGACCAGCTGAAGCGATTTGATCCGGCGTTCTGGGGGATCTCGCCACGCGAGGCGATACGGATGGACCCACAACAACGTTGGCTTCTTGAGACCGCTTGGGAAGCGTGCGAGGACGCGGGGATCGCGCCAAGCACATTGCGAGGCACATCCGTCGGTGTGTTTGTCGGGGCGGCGAGCCATGATTACGGCACACTACAGCTGGACGACCTG
>NZ_JBFHFD010000963.1:0-2227 GCF_041583735.1 Novipirellula sp. | reverse complement strand
CCGATGGCAAAACCAATCAACGTCGTGATCATGCATAGCAGGATTGCCAGTCGACGATCACAAGCTGGATAAGCGACGATGTCGCTGGGTGCCTTGCCGCCGAGGGATTCACCAGCGAACCCGTCGTGGATATCCGCCGAACCGTGCTCGAGTTGCAATTCATTTTGAAGGGGATAGATTCGCATCGATGAGACAGCCTTTAAAAAAGAAGATGGCAGGTAAAACTTAGCACACAGACGCACGGAGTCACGTTAAACAAAGTCGTGCCAGACAACGTCTGCGGCAGACTGAGTCGCGGCAAAAAAATAGCCCGGGCCAGCCAAATAGCTGCCCGGGCTACGGTGAGCCGCTTGCTTATGATTTCAGCAAAATGCCGATCGCAACGAGGTAGCGTTCGATCGTTTCGGCATCGGTTTGTTCCCACTTAGCCGACTTGTGACGCAGCACGGCTAACTTCAGCGATTCAATGGCATCGGCCAAATCATCGGGAAGTTCGGGTAGTCCTGCGAACGGTTGGCTGGTCGAAGGAATCTCGGCCGAGGATTCTGATTTCGACTCGGCCTCGGTCATCGGCGGGTTCGCCTTGGAGGCATCCATCGCCGAAAACTCTTCTTCGTCACCAAAGTCGGGGCCTTCGGGCCGCGGTCCCGTGGCGACTTCGCCGGCGCTCTCTTCGTCAAAATCTTTGGTACGGCCGCCGCCTTGCGCAGGCAACACGACGTCTTCGTCGGTGTCGACTTCGACAATTTGGCTGTTGGTTGGCCGTTGCGATTCGACCGCTCCGGTGGCTTCCCAGCGTTTTTCACGCATTTGGGAAACACTCCAAGATTCCTGGACGGCACCTTCAAGCCACATCGGAGCGTCGTCCCAATCGAGAGCCGCTAGAAAATGGCTCCAATACAGTTTGTCATAGGTGGCACGAGTCGAACCGAAACGGTCGAAAACGCGACGCAAACGTCCCACGTGCGGTGCGGTCACGCCGCCCACGCGACGTGCCCATGCTTCGTCGGAGTATTCGGTCGAAGGCGCCCCCGACTCGATCAGTGCCAAACGCCACTGGTGGACGATTTCGCCCTTTTCCCAATTCGTCGTGCTGATCAATTGGTTCCACTGGCCTACAAACGGCTGAGCCAATTCGGCCAAGCGTGGATCGTCTTCATCCCAAGCTTGCTTGGCTTCGACGATCTCTTGCTCATCGACATCCGATTCGCTCGCTTCGCTCACCAACACTTCGGCGTTGTCCGCATCATCGGCCGAGGCAACGGGGGGGGCGACGTCGTCGCTCGAATCGACGTCTTCGTACGTTTCGGTCTCTAAATTTGTTTCGGTTTCATAACTGGATTGGTTTTCATACGTTTCGGTCCCATGGGAATCGAGTTCCTGGGAATCGGTCGCAGAAACTTCCGCCGCATCGACATCCGTTTGCACAGGTACGTCGTAAGAATCTTCGGGGGTCATCGGCATCCGTCGCGTGAGGAGTGGGAATCAGTGCATCGAGGCTTCAGGCCGAACCATGAGGCGTGAAAAGCCAGAAAACGGGGCAGACAAGACTCGCCTTGCCACCGCACGTCTACGCTAACGAACGATGAAGCCGCAATGAAGTCACTCGTATCAATTTCGGTCATGGCCCCGCAAAACACACGTTAGTCGTAGCGATTGCAGAAACAATGCGGTGTGGAAAAAGTGTCACGAACTTGCTCTAAAACCGAATCGATCGGAATTTAGCGGGTGCGGAGTCATTGCATACGGCACATTTTTCGCTCGCGGAAAGATCAAAACGCCCCCGGCCGAGGGAGCGAATCGTACGTCCACTGCAGCCGCAAACGAAAATTCGGGTGGAGTAATGAGTCTGAGACGCACGAATCCACTGACCGGCCCTGGAAAAGGCGATTTAACGAGCGTCGCGGCGATTTTTGCTCAAGTCACCCGTCGCATTGACACCTTGGCACAATCGATACAGCATGCGGCTGGTCCTCCCGCGTTGCCAGAAACCCCGCATTGCTAGAATTCTCGCGTGCCCCTATTAACTGCTTCGCTGCCGCCTGACATGCCTATGGTATGCCGCCGGCTTGCTTCCTCGTTATCCCCGTGCCCCTGCTGCTATGACAAAACTCTTCGAAAAACTGACGCTCAAAGATGTTACGCTGCGAAACCGCATCGCCGTGTCACCGATGTGTCAATATTCATCCGACAATGGCTTTCCAAACGATTGGCATCTCGTCCATCT
>NZ_JBFHFD010000962.1:0-2231 GCF_041583735.1 Novipirellula sp. | reverse complement strand
TGATCTCGCTGCGTTTAAATCGACGCGGCACCACACGTGGATTGTGTGGGCACGGCGTCCAAGTCCATCACGTGAACGATCAGCAGAAAGTGGTCGCATTTCATCGCTGGGACCGAGGAGGACCGCATGACGAAGTCATCGTCGTCGCCAATTTCTCATCGCAGTCTCATCACGGATATCGCATCGGGTTCCCCCATTCAGGACGCTGGACGCTAAGATTTAACAGCGACTGGGACGGCTACAGCCCGGATTTCAGTAATTTCCCCAGCCAAGATGTCGAAGCTCATGTCGGGGCTTACGATTACTATCTGAATCATGGAGATCTCGCGATCGCCCCCTACTCCGTCTTGATTTACTCGCAGGATTGATGGGGTGATTGTGGTTATTCCAGCGAAAATGCTTTCCAGGAAAACTCGAGGTCGGAAAACGGGAACGAACATTTTTGATTTGAACGTAGCGGGCGGACGCAGCGGACCCGCGTCGTGTTACTGATCTATCAGTGGTTCACCCGTTGCTTCACTCACTTTGAATCTTCATTCGATTGGCGCTTGGGTTGAACTGATCGGGCATACAGCTTTCTTGCGAGTCCGTAGGTCGTTGGGCGACAAACATGTCACCGATCGCCTCACGCATTGCACAATCAATACGGAAGTTAGTCAGTCGCTATCGATATCAATTCATTGATTTGGCACATGTTGTGCCATCGCCCGTTCCAGCGATCACGAGTCACGCGTATTTCGAGCCACACGTATCAGAAGAGATCGAATGTCCTTCGCAACTGGTCCAGGAGATATCTAATCAATCGTGCTGTTACCGCGACGTGCTTTCCGATCACCTTCATACTGAGATGCTAAGTGAAAATTTGGATCGTCGTGCTCGCCACCCGTTTACTAGCCGTCTTGATAAGCTGGATTGTGGGAGTCGTGCGCCCCCCTATTCACGCTGTGCGTGATCCTTCGTTTCGAAAGTCGCAATCTTGCCCGCTCGTTCTGCGATCAGCTTGGCCGCGAACGGATCATCGTCGGGTCTGCGTTAAGAGAACTTCCCGGTCGTCTTCGTAATTTAGCTGCTCTACCCAAGGCCGGAGTTGAATCTTTCGGGAGATGTACTGCAGCGATGCGGACAAATCGTGCAGCCCGATCTGCTGCTCAGTGAGATAGACGCGGCTTTCCGGTCGCCATCTTGCTGCCCCTTCCTGGCGACGGAATGAACACTGCTCGACTAAAACGAGTGTCCTCGTTTTGCTCTGGGGGGGCCCTGGAACCCGGGGAGCAGTCATCTGCGGGCCGAAACCGCTTCCTCACTGCTAACTTCCTCGATGCTCTCGTCATTGATTTCACTAACTTAACTAAACGAGGGCATGAGATTTGCGTTTATGAACAGCCGTTCCCTTTTTGGGGACAGCGTGTTCTTGAAACGGTGTGCTCAGCACGCTTGGTTCTAGGGTTAGTAGCAGCTCCATCACACTCTGTGCATTAAACGTTTCGCAACGCCCCTATGTTCAGGGGTGAACGTCTTCACCGACCCCATTCCTGGCGAGGAGCTGCGACTCCGACTTAGGTAGCCGTGCAGTCTAAGACACGCATCATAATCTCCAGTGAGACGGGAGGCAGGGATGGGAATTCAAAGTGCCGATAAGACATCCCGATGGCTGCCGCCACTGGCGATCGCGGTACTAGCTACGATCGCGGTCGCTGCACTTTACCTAGGCCAGGTGATCTTCATCCCACTAGCCCTGGGAATCATCTTAAGTTTCCTTTTGCAACCGATCGTTCGGCTGCTCGAGCGCGGGGGTCTTCCACGCGTGCCCTCCGTGGTAACCGTGGTGCTTCTGATCTCCATTGTGCTCGCTGGAATCGGCTGGAGCGTAGGCGGGCAGTTGCGGGATCTCGCTCACGATCTGCGTGCGAATCAAACTTATATCAGTAATCTAGAAAGTAAAATTTTCGATCTGCGGCGTTTGTTGGGGAGCGGAGCGATGGCCGACCTTCAAGCTACCTTGGAGCGGGTTGGCACGCGGTTGGAAGAAGTAGAAGGAGACGCTCAAAACAAGACCAAGGTGAACGAGACCAAGGTACTCGTCCAAGCGGAGCGGAATGTGTCAACGACAGTGAGACAACTTTTTGATAGTTGTTAGGTGCTGCATCCCGCGTGCTCAGGGGCCAGCCCCCGAACCCCCGTGATTTTTTCAGGCATGACTCGGGTGTTCAAAGAGTTTGTTGCTGGTACTG
>NZ_JBFHFD010000961.1:0-2234 GCF_041583735.1 Novipirellula sp. | reverse complement strand
TCGTGCATATCGGTCAAGCGATCATGAACCAACCGCACGGCCACAACACGGTCGAGTACTTCGTCGAAACCACGTTCAACTACCCGACGATGGCCGAAGCCTACCGCGTCGCCGCGCTGAACGGCATGAACCGCTTGTTCTAAGGAACATGCCGCCGGTTCCTTTTTCAGCGGATCACGTCTCGGGCGGCGGACAGTTTACTTCGATAGCCATCTAAAGCTTTGCGCTGCTCTATAATGCATCGCCTCTTTCTTCACTGTCTGTTTCTAGGGACGCAACCACGATGATTTTGCGATATTTTGATCGATTCCGCTTTTTCTCGATGATCGCCGCAGCCTGTTTTGCAGGGATCTCGTCGACCAGTGCCGTGGCCGACGATTGGCCAGCCTGGATGGGACCAACGCGAGATGGAATCTATCGCGAAACAGGAATTATTGATCAGGTGCCCGACAGCGGATTGACGGTGAAATGGCGGACCCCGGTTGCGGGCGGCTATGCGGGACCCGCGGTCGCCGACGGCCGCGTATTCGTTTTTGACTACAAGACAACCGCAGGCGAAGCGTTCAACGATGCTGGCAAACGAGCCAACTTGAAGGGGCAAGAGCGATTGACTGCGCTCGATGCCGAAACTGGCAAACAACTTTGGCAATATGCCTACGATCGTCCTTACAGCATTTCGTACCCTGCGGGCCCACGATGCACGCCCACCGTGGCCGGTGACCTCGTCTACATTTTGGGCAGTGAGGGTGACCTGCAGGCGTTGCGAGTTTCCGATGGCGAAGTCGTTTGGAAACGCAACTTGGCAAAGGACCTTGGTGCCGAGGTTCCGATTTGGGGATTTGCGGCTCATCCGTTGATCGATGGCGATACGCTGTACACGATGGTCGGTGGCGAGGGGCAAGCCGTCGTGGCGTTTGACAAATTGACCGGCAAAGTCAAATGGAAAGCGCTTGACGGTAACGCCGGATACTGCACCCCGTCGATCATCCAGCATGGCGGTACACGCCAATTGATCGTCTATCACCCCACTGCGGTGACCAGCTTGAATCCGGTCACCGGTAGCCAATACTGGAGCATCCCAATCGCTCCCTCATTCGACATGTCGATCGCTCGTCCGATGGTCGATGGTGACTTGATGTACGCCAGCGGAATTCGCAGCGAGTCATTGATGATCCAATTAGGAAGCGACAGCCCGACGGCCAAAGAACTTTGGCGAGGCGAACCGAAAGAGGCGGTGCACAGCGCCAACGCGACACCGATCTTTACCGGCGGCGTCGTTTACGGAACCGATTGTGTCGTGGGGACGTTGATCGCCGTGAATGCTAAAGATGGCTCGCGATTGTGGGAGACTTTCGAAGCAACCAAGCCCGACGAAAAGCGATTCATCAAGCACGGTACCGCATTCTTGACTCGCTTGGCCGATACCGATCGCTATTTGATCTTCAGCGAAACCGGCGACCTGCAAATGGCCAAACTGACCCCGGACGGCTATGAAGACTTGGGGCGTTTTCATGTGCTCGAGCCAACCGGCGAAGCTTTCGGTCGACCGGTCGTGTGGAGCCACCCGGCGTACGCAGGTCAAACCGCGTTCGCTCGCAACGACGAAGAAATCGTCGCAGTGGACTTGGCCAAGTAGGCAACTTTGCGTCTTGCGTCCACGCACGACGGCCCCGGCGTTTTATCCCAATTCGGTTTCCTGGTAGTGGACGAGCCGACGAGTCCGAAATCATTGTAGAAGACGGGACTCGTAGAAGACGGGACTCGTTGCCTCGTCCACTACCGACTACAGACGCCCCTCATCTTTGGCTGGGACAAAGCACGAAGCGGACTCAAAAGGCATTGCGCTCAACTTTCTGAATCGTCTTGGTACGCGCCAGCCGAATAGGTCAGCTCGTAGCTGTGCGAATAGATCTCGATCAAGTTTCCAAAGGGGTCTTCGCAGTAAACCATCCGGTATGGCTTTTCGCCCGGATAATACTCGCGAATCGGCATCCGTTGCTTGCCGCCGTTTTGCACGATCTTCTTCGCCAGCCCCTCCACGTCAGGGTCCTGGACGCAAAAGTGGAACACGCCTGTTTTCCAATATTCAAAATTGTTCTCAGGCTTTTCCGCATTCTCGAATTCGAACAATTCAATGCCGACGCGATCACCGGTAGCCAAATGAGCAATTCGAAATCGCCCCCAGCCTTTGCCAAAGACGTCGTCACACATCACCCCGATCGCGGAATCATCCG
>NZ_JBFHFD010000960.1:0-2237 GCF_041583735.1 Novipirellula sp. | reverse complement strand
GCTGCATCGTTTTACCGAGCGCAATGTCGGTTATTGAATGGGGCAGGGAAATGGAAGGGGCAGGAAAATGAGACACCGCATAACTGTCCTGCGATCTCCATCTTTTTGCCCTCCATCTTTTTGCCGTACCTGCGGTGTGGCGCTTAGTGGATGTCGCAGAACGTCAATTCGAGAGATCCGCGACGTCACCTCACTGGTGTCAGCCTTGGCTCATGAATTTTTGGCAAAAACATGAGTGGCAAAAAGATGGGATACCGCAGATTGGTTCTTCATTCTGAATATCTTTCTGCCCTCTCAATCTTCCTGCCCGCCAGTTAGTCGGCGTTTGATGGAAGTGGCGGAATAAGGTGTCCGATGTCTGAAACGTACGGTGGTGACTCACGACGAGTGGCGTTCGTTGACGCTGTCGATTTTGTCCTGCATCGATTGCTCGCGGTCGGTGCGTGTGCCGACTTTGATCGTGGTGGTGATTCGCGGTGCGCCGAGCGAGTGAACCCGCTGGTGACACAGTTTGATCGCGGCGAACACGTCGTCCCAGTCGCCTTCGATGTTCGTGCCGTAGGCGTGAAGCTGATGCGACAAACCCGCTTCCTGCAAGACCTTTTGGCACTCCGCAACGTACTTGCTGACCGAAACTCCCACTCCGATCGGGACGACACATAGATCTACAATGACTTTCATCTCGGCGGTGCCTCTCATTTTTCGGCGAATGTGCAACGTTTAAAAACTAAGTTTAAACGTTATCGGCAAAATTGGCAGCAGCATTCGGATCGAAGCGTCCTATCAGCTTTCCTTTCCCGAGCGGCGACGATGGGGTGAAAGACAGTCGCGTCGGCGGTGAGCCCGATGGACCAGCACCGAAAACGGGCCCCCGAAGGACGGCAGGAAACCTACGGCACGTCATTGCCGTTCGGAACGGTAGAAGTAGCGTCGTTTTTCGTTAGCCACATCGGCAACATGACTCAGCCGCGAACCTTTTTCTGTGCCGGCTCATCGCTGGGGGTGGGCGCTTCTTGAGCGATCAGATTTTTCGCTTTCAACTCGCTCCAGAAATCCTCTGGGATTTGAACCTTCATTGAGGCGATATTTTCTTCTACCTGCTGAACGGTTCGGGCGCCTGGGACAATCGCCGAAACCGTGGATGGCGCCTCGGCGAATTGCAATGCAGCGGTTTTGATATCGATGCCATGTTTTTTCGCAATCGCATCGATTGAGATATACTTTTCCTTCATCGCCGGAGGAATCTTGCTCGAATAGTTGAACCGATCTCGACCCGCCAGGAATCCGCCATTCAGCGGCGCGCCGACGACGACCGAGATGTCTCGTTCATCGAGAAGCGGGAATGTTTTTTCCAGGGCTTGTTGGTGATCCAGAATGGAGTATTGCAGGGCCAGTAAACAGATGTCGGGATCGGCAACGTCAACCGCCTTGTAGATCGCATGCGGTGAATTGATGCCAAACCCCCAGGCTTTGATCATGCCTTCCTCACGCATTTTTGTCAGTTCAGGCATGGCCCCTTTGACCGCATCATCAAAGTATTTGATCCAATCGTCGCCCATGTCACTGTTCTGAGGCGAAAGGTCATGGATGAACACAATGTCCAGTGACGAGACGCCGATGCGATGCAGGCTGTCTTCGACCGAGCGACGTGTTCCCGCCGCCGTATAGTCATACTTGTAGTGAAAGGGGGATGGGTTCGCCCAATGCCACTTCTTCGGAAGTGGTTCGGAAGACGGCGTAAGAATTCGCCCCACTTTGGATGACAAAACGTAGTCCTCGCGTTTCTTGTTGCGAAGCAAGTCACCGTAACGTCGCTCGCTCAGACTTAGCCCGTAAAACGGCGCGGTGTCAAAGTAGCGGATTCCAGAGTCCCAGGCCGCATTGAGCATGCCAAGGATTTCTTCGTCGCTGGATACGGTGTTAAACCCGTTCCCCGCCGCAAGGCCTCCTAAGCCCATTCTAAATTTGGGGCGATATCGACCATCGCCGCGAGGGTCGTTGACTGGCAATGACTCTGTGGTATCCACCAGACCCTTCGTCTTCATGACTTCGCCCGTGGACATCTGGAATTTTAGTGCTTGCGCGGAAGCCGCCGCACTGACTGCCGAACCAACGCCCAACGCCGCACCTGCTTGCAACAAGTTTCTTCGTGTCATCATAGAGTCATTTTCCGTAATCGATTTTGAGGGACGTCGTGTTGTGTGTCGTTTCGATGTGCGTTTCGTGAATGTTGTGGC
>NZ_JBFHFD010000959.1:0-2240 GCF_041583735.1 Novipirellula sp. | reverse complement strand
GATGGCTTGATCCAATTTCTTGGACTGCTCGTATTTCCATTCTCGCCAACTGTCCGAATCGAGATCGCTGGCGGTGACGCGGCGTCCAGAGTGCTGGAAGATATGCATGTAATCGCGTCGCGAGTGGGCGGCGTCCCAGATTGTGGCGGCGTCCCAGCGGCCATTCGCCTCAAACTCGCTCAACCGCCAATCAAATAGTCGCTCAGCATAATCCGTGTGATTTTGTGAATCGCCACGCGAAGTCAAATCGAACAGGATGCCCGATTGGCCCTCTTGTTCGATACCCGCGTTCGCAAACCCAACTCCCAACTGGGTTTTGCCAATCCCCGACGCTCCCATCACAACGGTCAGCGTGCCCGGGATCAATCCACCTCCGAGCAGTTGGTCGAGTTCGGGAATACCTGTTTTGAGTCGATGTGACATGGCGGGCAAATCGGTTTTTGAGGGCAAGCGTGTGGAGGTGCGTAGCGGCGGTCATCGATGTGACGACCGTCGTGCGAATGAGGTTCACGCGGAACAAGCCGAGTAATTTAAAAGGCCAAGGGAAAAGGTGCTAGTGAGTGCATCGATCCTCCCTTGAACCGATGCGGTTTTAAGGCAATTTCCGAGCCCGAAAACGCTCCGTTTTTACCGCCTGATTCCGGAGTGTTTGGGGCCCCTAGAATCTCGGGGCCCCGAAAAAGGGCTCAGCGAGGCCGCCGCACCGCAATCGGCAACCCGGGTGCGGTATGCTGTGCGTGGTTCGGACGGGGGACTCGCCACTGCAGCATGATGCATGCGTGCGACGTCCCCCTTGTTAAGTGGAAAGACAGAGAGACAGAATGCGAAAGAAAATAAATGAATCGGTCGGCTTCCTGCGGTCCACGGCAATTGGGGGGATCTTTTTCTTATTGCCCCTGGCGGTGATCGGGGGGCTGTTAGGCCAGGTCTACGGGATCGTTTCCGCGGTCGCGGTGCCGCTGCAGAAGTGGATTCCAGGAAATCAGCCGTTCAGTATCGCGATCCTGTTTTCGGCGGCGGTGGCGATTTTGATCATGATGTGTTTTGCTGCGGGCGTGATCGCGAGACGAGCAATCGGCAAGAAGTTCTCGTCCACGGTCGAGAAGCAATTGATCACCGTGTTTCCCAAATATGCCATCTACAAAGACTTGTTGGCGGGGAATTTGAAGCATGACAGCGACGGGCCGACGTTGTCGCCGGTGTTGGTGGCCTGTCCCGAAGGCTACCGGATCGCGATGGAAGCGGACCGTTTGCCCAGCGGGTTGGTCGTGGTCTATTTCCCCGGAGCCCCCGACACCTGGATTGGTTCGGTCGTGTTGGTTCCCGAGTCACGTGTGTTTGCCACCAATTTGGACTTCAATGAAACGCTTGGCGTGTTCGAGCGACTCGGCCGCGATTCGAGTCAATTCCTAGCCCCCATCGAAAGCTTGGCCAACACTACGCCCGCTCCGTCCACCGAGCACGGCTGAGATCCCGTAGCGAAAGTCGCCAACAGCTTTCGGCCATTCCCCCCATCGAATCAAAGCGAGATCAGATCGACTAGGCGATAAGACGCAGTGACTTGCGTTTCGCTGATCGGTTTGGGATTTAGTTTCGCGGGTAATTGCCCCGCCTTGAGGATCTGGACGATAAAGTCGGTTTCGGCCCGAGTGAAATCTCCCGTAATCCGTGCTTCGACGCGGATCGGCTGCAAAATCTTTGGAGCCGTCAGCAGCTGGTCATCCAGCACAATGCCAAGTTGCGTTTGAGTGGTGCCGACGTGTGCATTGGCGGTTGTCAAAACGAGCATTTTGGCCGCGCCAGCATCGGTGAAGTTGATCGCAACGGCGGGATTGCCATTTTGGTCAAAGGTGGTCGCAGCAAACGCCAAGTCCTCACCCCCGACCGCGTGTTCACTTTCAACGACCGCCAGCACATCGATGGATGGGATGTTTTGCGATTTTATCCAGCGAGCGATTTTGACTCCGCTGTCATTCCCAAGCACGCTGCTTGGCATCTGCAGGACTTCGCCGGTCTGAGCATCACGCACCGTGAGCGAATTCAATTGCACGGTTAGCGGAGTCACATCGTCGACTGTTGTTGCTGCGGCGTCTCTTCCCACAGTGACCCACCTTCCCACCACGCTTCCGTTCTCGTCCAGCACATCGCGACTTGCAGCAGGCGTTTGGGAGGATGCTTTCACCAAATTCAGAAGATTGGCATGATGAGTTTGATTGGCGATCGGTAGGAATCGCAGCACG
>NZ_JBFHFD010000958.1:0-2246 GCF_041583735.1 Novipirellula sp. | reverse complement strand
CCAATCGATCGAGTTCCCGCTGCTCAAAGACGCTGGCAATCGGTTTGCCGATCAAGTCGCTGCCGAGCGAACGCCGGAGGTATTTGTCTACGACGCCGATCGCGAACTTCGTTATCGCGGCCGAATCGATGACCAATATGGGATCGGTTACATCCGCGACGAACCGCGTCGTCACGATCTACGGATCGCACTGGATGAATTGACGTCGGGACGTGAGGTTTCACTGCCGCAAACCGACACGGTCGGATGCATCATCGGCCGCACCAAAAAAGTGGTCGAGCACAGTGACGTGATCTACGGCGGCCAAGTCGCCGAGATTCTACGTAAGCGGTGTGTCGAGTGTCACCGTGATGGCGAGATCGCACCGTTTTCGTTGACCGATTACGACGAGGTCGCGGGTTGGTCCGACATGATGGCCGAGGTGGTTCGCGAAGGCCGGATGCCACCGTGGCACGCCAGCGGTGATCACTTGCCGTTCGCCAACGACCGCATGATGAGCGACGAAGAAAAAGAAATCTTGTATGCCTGGGTTGATGCAGGATCGCCCAAAGGTGACGCCAGCGATTTGCCGCCGCTGCCCGAAAAAATTCCCGGATGGCAACTGCCGCGTGAACCCGATTTGGTGGTGCCCGTCAGTACCGAGAGCGTGACGATTCCTGCGACCGGCGAGGTGCGTTATCAGTACTATCGCGTTGATCCCAAGTTGGACGAAGACATGTGGATCGAAGCAGCCGAGTTGAAACCGGGCAATCGCGAAGTGGTTCATCACATCTTGGCCTTCGCGGCACCCAAGGGAACTCGCGGCGGCTTGGACGCGGCACGTGGTTTTTTGGTCGGCTATGTTCCCGGCGCCCGATTGGAATTGGCACCCAAGGGGCATGCCAAGCGGATTCCCGCGGGCAGCGAACTGATTTTCCAAGTGCACTACACTCCGGTCGGAACCGAGCAGCAGGACCAAAGTTCGCTGGGGATCTGTTTTGCCGATCCTGAATCGGTCACTCACGAGATCGTGACGACCAGTGCAGTACAGCCGCGTCTAAAAATCCCGCCAGGCGAAGCGAACTACGAAACCTCTGGAGCCAGTCCACGGTTTCCCGCCGAGGCGACGCTGTTGAGCATGAGTCCGCACATGCATGTGCGTGGCAAATCGTTTCGTTACGAGCTGGAAACGGCGGCGGGCAAACGATCGACGCTGCTGGATATTCCGCACTACGATTTCAATTGGCAAACCACCTACGTGTTAGAGGATCCGCTGGCGGTCCCCGAGGGAAGCCGGATCGTTTGTAACGCGACGTATGACAACAGCGAAGACAATTTGAACAATCCTGATCCGACGGCGACGGTTCGCTGGGGCGATCAGACGTGGGACGAAATGATGATCGGCTACTATCACTATGCCGTGCCGCTCAGCGAGCAAGCACGCGAGGGAGTGAAGAAACCCGCGATGACGCTACGAGAACGCGCACAAGCATTGATTCGCAATGCGGCTCGTCTGCAGAAATTCGAGCAACTCGACAGCGACGGCGATGGCAAGCTCGCCCGCAGCGATACTCCCAAGAAACTGTACGGAGTGTTCGATGATTTGGATGCCAACGGCGACCGCGTCTTAACAAGACAAGAGGTCGAATCGGCGCCGTAAGCGAGGAACCTCTGTTGGCAAGATGCGAACGGCTTGAAGGTCCCTCGCTGACGCTTTTTGATGTTGCGCGTTTGTATTTAGGGGCAAAGCCCCGGACGTTTACCTAGCCCAGCCCAACGGGCTGGGACCAAGAAAACCAATGAATTGTAGGGCCAACGGTCCGGACGTTTACTCGGATCTACTGACGACGGCTGGTAAATGGCCGGGCCTTTGGTCCTTAGGTGTCTTGGCATCGCAAACTTGTAAGACAGCGGGTCACTCGGATCGGCAAACGGGGCGAATGGGATTCACTCCGCCCCCGTTGCCGATTGAATAGGAGAGCCGGACGACGTCAAGCATCTAGCTCTTGGGCTTTGACGTAAACGTTCCGTTTGGCGTCACCATCTTGGTCGGGGTTTTGCCGATACTTTCCATCAGTTCCCAAACGCCCTTCGGACTCAGCCGCACGCCTTGATCGGGGATCACGGTGACGGATTTCTTTTCGATGCTGCACTGCACCTTGGCAACGCCTTTGACACCTTCAAAGCGTTTGCTGATCTTCTTGACGCAGCCGCCGCACATTTCGCCCACCGTCATCACGATTTGCGACTTCGCTGGATCCGCTGCT
>NZ_JBFHFD010000957.1:0-2249 GCF_041583735.1 Novipirellula sp. | reverse complement strand
TCGATGTCGGCGCGGTTGGCTTCGACATACTGTTGTTGCTCTCGCAAGGCTTTATCAACCATCACGGACAACGAGCGTCGGCTGGCTTCGTCAAGATCCGATGTTTCAACGCGTCGCTTGAGACGATCGAGTTGGTCTAAAACGTCCATCGGTGCGGTCGTTTTGGACTCGTGTGCCTTGGCCAATTCCGAAGTCACTTCGCGGTACATGCGACGTGTCTTTTCTTGGTTTTCAATTTGAGCCTGCTCGATCGCGGTCAGCGGTGCAGTAGGATCATTGGGCGTCATTGATCCAATGCTATTGGATTGCAATAACGTCAATTTGTCTTTCAGTTGGCGGCGTGTTTCCAGATCCAGCGTGGCTTCGGATTTCCATGCTTCCAAGAACTTTTCGCGAGCTGCGACCTTGTCACCGCGAGTCAACAGGTCCAGTCCATCTTGATAGGCCTGGGTGGCTGCACTCGATTCGCTCGAAGGCAGCGGTTCGGTGTTTTGGACTTGCGAAATGCCGTTGGATGGTTTGTCACCGTTGTACAACATCTGAGCCACCGCACCCGAATCGATGTCGCCTGCGGTTCCGCCGGCTTGTTGAACGGGTGACGAGGTGATGGGCGAAGTACCACTGGTCAACGCCACCCCGCTCTTGCGTGCCGCCGATTCGGCGTCCAGCAAAAGTTGCCAAACGCGAGGCTCGCCGGTCGTGAACTCGCGTTCAGGAACGTTCAGTGACTGGGCTTGTCGAGCCAACGTCAACGCGGTCGAGGCGTCGCCTCGATCAAGCGAAGCACGTCCGATCGCCAGTAGCCGCAACGCCTCTTGTTTTCGTGCGGCGATGTCCGACGTGCCTCCGATTGGCTGAGCATCCGCGACGCTCGGCAACCGTTGCATCGACGGCGGATCGCTCGCGAGACTCGGAAGTGGTGTGGTCGGGGGCATCGACAGCAGTTCGCGATCAAAGCCGACAGCGAGTAGTTCGCCGCGAAGCTTTTCGACTTGAGCTGTCTTTTGAGGCGATCGTGCCACCGAGGCTACCGAATGCCGGAATAGCTCGACTGCGTTGCGATAGTCTTTGCGACTCATCGCATCGCGAGTCTGAGCAATGAGTTGGTCGGTCACGGCACTCGGGGTTCCCGAGGCGGCGAGATTGCTTGGTGACTGTGGGGCGGCACCAGGCGGCAATGGCAGTTGAGCCGACACGGTCGTCGACGATGCCAGTGAATAAAGAATGCCTAGACTAACCACATAGGTGAATAAACCTATGGGTTGTCGGTGTCCCACGAGAGGACGGCGTGCCATTACGAGGCCATTTGCGTTTAAGAGGCGGTTCAACGCGACTCTCCTTCTTCGCGGTGAGACTTCAATGATACCGGTCGCGTTAAGATTGCCTGCACAACAAAAACGCGTGGTACTTGTACACGTTGCTTTGTTGCCGGTGGTCCCAGCACTCCCGCCTGTGATTCAAACTTCACAGGACTTTTAACACCCCAAAATCCTCTTCACGGACGACCAAAGACAACTTTACGTTGCTTTGATAGCAAATCACCTCCTGTGATTTCCGCCAAGAGTCTCCTGGTTTGGATTGGGAATAGTCACTGCGGAAGTCCGCTGTCAACACCGATAGGGAGAGATTTTGAAAATTGATTCGGCCGACGGCTTCAGCGGCTTGCGTTGATGCCACAACGCGAGGGCGTTGAACTTTAATCCGGCGTATCGAGATAGGGATCTTGGCCGATTTCACGCTGCATTTTCTTGCGTTCCTTTTCATGATGCATCAGCACCATGCGGTCTCGGAAATGTTTGCGTTCGACTTTTCGTTGAGCTTTTCCGAACAGTTTCGCGTAGCTGTCCATCGCTCCTGGTTTGGCGATCCCTTTGGCCTTTAATTTCTCCGCGCGAGCCGGGCCGAGTCCGCCTTTGAGGATATCGTCGTCCAACGACAGATATTGGCGATACGAGCCCTCGTCGCCTTGTCGACCACAACGGCCGATCAATTGGCGGTCGATCCGCGCGGCATCGTGCAGCTCGGTACAAATCACGTGCATTCCGCCCATCGATTCGATCGCGTCGGCCAATTTAATATCGGTACCACGGCCAGCCATGTTGGTCGCTACGGTCACCTTGCCTCGTTCGCCGGCCGCCGAAACGATCTCGGCTTCCATTTCGACATTGTTCGCGTTCAGCACTTTGTGTTCGATCCCCAGTTCGTCTAGCAATCGCGAGACGATCATGCTCTTGTCGATCGATCGTGTT